>NZ_JBFUIU010000225.1:0-12151 GCF_056401695.1 Variovorax sp. P4_D9 | reverse complement strand
GAGCGGCAGCGACTGCGCGTCGCGACGCTGGAGGCCGCGGCGAGCGGCGCGGGCGAGGCGCCGGTCCCGAACGAATCCGCCAGCGCCGCGGCCTTGCGCATCGCGCGCGAGCATCCGGTGGCCACTGGGGTTGCGACCGCAGCGGTGATCGCGGTGCTGGGCCCGCGACGCGTGCTCCGTTGGGCCACCATGATCGCCCCGGTGCTCTGGCGGATGCGGGGCTGAGGCCGCTGGCTCAGGCCCTGCGCTCGCGCAGCGCCTGGGCTGCCTGGCGCACGAGCGCCGGGCCGCGGTAGATGAGACCGGTATAGATCTGCACCAGGTCGGCGCCGGCGTTGATCTTGGCCAGCGCGTCCGCCACGCTCAGCACGCCGCCCACACCGATGATCGGGAATTCGCGGCCCAGCGTCGCGCGCAGTTGGCCGATCACGCGGTTGCTGGCTTCCCGCACCGGCGCCCCCGACAGGCCGCCGGGCTCCTCGGCGTGCGGCAGACCCGCGACGGCATCGCGCGCCAGCGTCGTATTGGTCGCGATGACGCCGTCCATGCCGTGGCGCAGCAGCGTCGCGGCGATCACCCTGACCTGGGACTCGTCGAGGTCGGGCGCAATCTTGACGAACAGCGGCACCCGCTTGCCCTGGCGCGCGGCCAGCAGCTCGCGCTTCTCGGCGACGGCGCCGAGCAGCGCGTCGAGCGCTTCGTCGCTCTGCAGCGAGCGCAGGTTGGCGGTGTTCGGGCTCGAGATGTTGATCGTGATGTAGTCGGCGTGCGGGTAGACCCCGTCCATGCAGATCAGGTAGTCGTCGACCGCACGCTCGATCGGGGTGGCGGCGTTCTTCCCGATGTTGAGGCCCAGYAGCATCGGCGGCTTCGAGCTGTCGCGCCGGAAGCGGGCCCGCTGCACATTGGCGACGAAGGCCTCAAGGCCCTCGTTGTTGAATCCGAGCCGGTTGATCAGGGCGTCGCGCTGCGGCAGGCGGAAGATCCGCGGCTTCGGGTTGCCGGGCTGCGGCTTGGGCGTCACCGTTCCGACCTCGACGAAGCCGAAACCCATGGCGCCGAAGGCGTCGATGCAGCGGGCGTTCTTGTCGAGGCCGGCCGCCAGTCCGACGCGGTTCGGGAACGACAGGCCCGCGAGCGTGACCCGGTCGGCCACGCGCGGTGCCGCGTAGGCGCAGGCCAGCGGCGTGTTCTGGGTCCGTGCCAGGGCGTCGAGCGTCAGTTCGTGGGCGCGCTCGGCGTCGACGCCGAACAGAAAGGGGCGGGCGAGCCCGTAAAGAGAGGAGGGCAGCGGCAGGAGCATCGGATAATTCTCGACTTCAGACTTCAATCAGCCCAGGATTCTCCCCGATGACTTCCCCTGCACCCGCTTCCGTACCGACACAGGACGAACTCAAGGCACAGGTCGGCCGCGCTGCGCTGGAATACGTGGTCAAGGGCGAGATCATCGGCGTCGGCACCGGCTCGACCGTCAACAAGTTCATCGAGGCGCTGGCTGGCATCAAGGACCAGATCCGCGGCGCCGTCTCCAGCTCGGAGGCCTCGACCGAGCGCCTGCGGGAGCTCGGCATCGAGGTGTTCGACAGCAATGCGGTCGAGGAGCTGGCGGTCTACATCGACGGCGCCGACGAGATCGACGGCCGCGGCTACATGATCAAGGGCGGTGGCGCCGCGCTCACGCGCGAGAAGATCGTCGCGGCGCAGTCGAAGCGCTTCGTCTGCATCGCCGATGCCTCCAAGCTGGTCAACACGCTGGGCGCCTTCCCGCTGCCGGTCGAGGTGATTCCGATGGCTGCGCAGCGCGTGATGCGGCAGTTCGGCCGGCTGGGCGGCCTGGCCCAGGTGCGCGAGAAGGACGGCGTGCCGTTGGTCACCGACAACGGCCAGCACATCATCGATGTAACCGGCTTGCGGATCACCGATCCGCTGGACTTCGAGGCCGAAGTGAACCAATGGCCCGGCGTGGTCGAGGTCGGTGTCTTTGCTCGCCAGCGCGCCAGCGTGTGCCTGCTGGCGACGTCTTCCGGCGTGCGAACCCTGCGTTTCGGTTAGCGAGAAACAACCGCGCCGAACGGACGCGCCGATCTAGAACTTGATGCCGGCGGGGTTGCTCGGGGTCGGCCCGGATGCCGGAGCGGGCGTCTCGGCCGCCGTCGGGGCCGGTGCGGCAGCAGCCGGCGCGGGTTCTGCCGCGGGCTGCAGGGCCACCAGCGGCTGAGCGGGCGGATTGCGATAACCGGCCGGCAGCCGGGTGCTCTTCGGATAGCCCGCCGCGTCCAGGTACTGGGACCACTCGGCGTCCGAAAAACCTTTGAGCTGCTGCAAGCCGATGGTCAGCAGCGGCAGCGAATTCTGGCCGCTCAGGCGCTGCAGCGAGGCGATGTCCTCGTTCGACTTGACGGTTCGTTCGTCGAAGGGGACGCCGCGCGTGATCAGCAGCGAGCGACCGGCGCCGCAAGGGCTGCATTCCTCGCTGGTGTAGAGCGTCACCGGGTAGCGCTGAACCACCTGCTGCAATTCGTAGGGCAGGCCGGCGCGGGCGCTGACCGTGTTGCCGGGCCGGACCGGCGCCGCAGGCGCGTCGGCGCTCGGCGGCTGATCGGAAAAGGTGACCTTGCCGTTCTTGTCGACATTGCGATAGACCGACTGGGCTAGCGTGGCGCCGGCGACCAGCAGCAGGGCGAGGCCCGCGAGGGCGGTGTTGAGCTTCATCGATGGTTCCAGGAATCCGATGCAGCGGAGTATGTCAGGCCGGCTGGGGCTCGGCCATGCCTTGGTGTCGCAACAACGCATCGAGCTGCGGCTCGCGGCCGCGGAAGGCCTTGAAGGAATCCATCGCGCTGCGACTGCCGCCGGCCTCGAGGATGGCCTCGCGGTACTTGCGTCCGGTCTCCACGCTCGGCTCGCCGTTGGCGCCCGCGGTCTCCTCGAAGGCCGCGTAGGCATCGGCGCTCAGCACTTCGGCCCACTTGTAGCTGTAATAGCCGGCCGCGTAGCCGCCCGAGAAGATGTGGCTGAAGGTGTTTGGCGTACGGCTGAACTCCGGCGACGGCATCACCGCGACTTCCTCGCGCACCTTGGCCAGCAGCGCCATCACGTCGCCCGGTTGGGCGGTGGCGGCGTCGTAGCCGGTGTGCAGCAGCATGTCGAAGAGCGAGAACTCGATCTGGCGCAGGGTCTGGAGGCCGCTCTGGAAGTTCTTGGCCGCGGTCATCTTGTCGAACAGGGCGCGCGGCAGCGGGGCACCGGTATCGACGTGGGAGGTCATGTGGGCGAGCACATCCCACTCCCAGCAGAAGTTCTCCATGAACTGGCTCGGCAGCTCGACCGCGTCCCACTCGACGCCGCTGATGCCGGAGACGTCGCGCTCGTCGACGCGGGTCAGCATGTGGTGCAGGCCGTGGCCGAATTCGTGGAACAGCGTCGTCACGTCGTCGTGCGTGAGCAGCGGCGGCTTGCCGTCGACCCCTTCGGCGAAATTGCAGACCAGCTGCGCGACCGGCGTCTGCAGCGTGCCGGTGTCGGGCCGCAGCCAGCGCGCGCGGACGTCGTCCATCCAGGCGCCGCCGCGCTTGGCGGCACGTGCCGACGGGTCGAGATAGAACTGACCGACCTTCTGGCCGGCGCGCTCGATGCGATAGAACTCCACGCTCGGATGCCACACCGGCGCCGTGTCGCGGCGGATCGAGACCTCGAACAGCGTCTCGACGATCTTGAACAGGCCGGCCATCACCTTCGGGGCCGTGAAGTATTGCTTGACCTCCTGCTCGCTGAAGGCGTAGCGCGCTTCCTTGAGCTTCTCGCCGATGTAGGTCCAGTCCCAGGGCTGCGGATCGGCGAGCCCGAGGTGTTCGGCTGCGAAGGCGCGCAGGTCGGCCAGGTCGCGCTCGCCGTAGGACTTCGCCTTGGCGGCCAGGTCGCGCAGGAAGTTGATCACCTGGTCAGCCGACTCGGCCATCTTCGGCACGATCGAGAGCTCGCCGAAGTTGGGGTAACCGAGCAGCTTGGCCTCTTCCTGGCGCAGCGCAAGGATCTCGCGGATCAGCGCGGTGTTGTCGAAGGCCGGGTCGCCGAACTCGCTGGCCCGCGTGACGTAGGCGCGATAGAGCCGTTCGCGCAGCGCGCTGCTCCGGGCGAACTGCATGATCGGCAGGTAGCAGGGCATCTTGAGCGTGAGCTTGTAGCCGTCCTTGCCCTCGGCTTCGGCGGCCGCACGGGCGGCGCCGATGAMGTCTTCAGGCACGCCGTCGAGGTCGCCCTGCACCGCGTACCAGGCGAAGGCGTCGGTGGCGTCGAGCGCGTTCTCGCTGAACTTCTGGCTCAGTTCGGCCTGGCGCTCCTGGATCTCGGCGAAGCGTTGCTTGGCCGCGCCCTGAAGCTCGGCGCCGCCGAGCACGAAGTTACGGATCGCGTTGCGGTGCGCCTGGCGCTGCTCGGGGTTCAGGGTCGCGGGGTCGATGGCCTTGTACTTGGCGTACAGCCGCTCGTCGGAGCCCAGGCGGGTCCAGAAGGCGGTGACGCGCGGCATGGCCTCGTTGTAGGCGGCCCGCAACTCGGGCGTGTCGGCCACCGCGTTGAGATGACCCACCGCGCCCCAGGCGCGGCTGAAGCGCTCCGAGGCCACGTCCAGCACCTTCGCGATCGCGGTCCAGTCGGCCGGAAAGGCCGGCGCGGTCGCTTCCTGCAGGGCCGCCTCGGCGCCGGCGAGCAGGGCGTCGACCGCCGGGGCGACATGCTCGGGCTTGATCTGGTCGAACAGCGGGAGGTCGTTGAAGTCGAGGAGCGGATTGGTCATGGTCTTGTTCAGATGGCGGACGGGGGGCGCGAGTTCAAGTGGTGCTGGCAGCGGCCGCCGCGCGTTCGGCGGCCTCGATCGTGTTGACCAGCAGCATCGTGATGGTCATCGGGCCGACACCGCCGGGCACCGGCGTGATCCAGCCGGCGACTTCGCGCACGCCGGCGAAGTCGACGTCGCCGCAGAGCTTGCCTTCGTCGTTGCGGTTCATGCCGACGTCGATCACGACCGCGCCTGGCTTGACCATGTCGGCCGTGAGCACATTGCGCTTGCCGACCGCGGCGACCACCACGTCGGCCTGGCGCGTGAAGGCGCCGAGGTCGGGCGTCGCGCTGTGGCAGATCGTGACGGTGGCGCTCTTGGCGAGCAGCATCAGCGCCATCGGCTTGCCGACGATGTTGCTGCGGCCGATGACCACCGCGTGCTTGCCGCGCAGCTCGTAGCCGATCGACTCGAGCATCTTCATGCAGCCGTAGGGCGTGCAGGGCCAGAAGCCGGGCGAGCCGGTCATGAGCGCGCCGGCACTGGCGACGTGGAAGCCGTCGACGTCCTTGGCCGGCGCGATCGCCTCGATCACCTTCTGGGCATCGATGTGGGCCGGCAGCGGCAACTGGACCAGGATGCCGTGGATCGACGGGTCGTTGTTGAGGGCCTCGACGCGGGCCAGCAGTTCGGCCTCGCCGAGCTCGGCCGGGTACTTCTCGAGCACCGAGTGCAGGCCGTTGTCCTCGCAGGCCTTGACCTTGTTGCGCACGTACACCTGGCTGGCCGGGTTGTCGCCGACCAGCACCACGGCCAGGCCGGGCACCACGCTGCGGGCCTTGAGCGCGGCGGCGCGGGTCACGACCTCGGCGCGCAGCGCCTTCGAAAGCGCATTGCCGTCGATCAGTTGAGCTGTCATTGTTTTTTCGAACTTCAGAAATGGAAACGCCCGCTTGCGCAGGCGTGGAGGTTGCAACCGGTTGCCGGGCCGGGCGGCTAGGCCTTGGCCGACGTCGCTGCCTGTCCGAGGGCGATCTTGAGCAGGTCGGCCACCGTGTTGGCGTTGAGCTTTTCCATGATGTTGGCGCGGTGCGCCTCCACCGTCTTGATGCTGATGCCGAGGTCGTCGGCGATCTGCTTGTTGAGGCGGYCGGCAACGATGCGCTCGAGCACCTGGGCCTCGCGGCCGGTCAGCTTGGACAGCAGCGCATCGCGGCTGGCCGACTGCTGGTGCTGCGCGAAGGCGCCGCGGGCGTGCTCGAGCATGCGCTCGACCAGCGCCACCAGCGCCTCGTCGTTGAAGGGCTTCTGGATGAAATCCATGGCGCCCTTCTTCATCGAGTCGACCGCCATCGGCACGTCGCCGTGGCCCGTGATGACCACGATCGGCAGCGGCGAGCGGCGCTCGATCAGCCGGTCTTGCAGCTCGATGCCTGACATGCCGCCCATGCGGATGTCGACGATCAGGCAGGCGACCTCGCGCGGGTCGTAGCGCGACAGGAAGGATTCGGCCGAGTCGAAGCAGCGGACCCGGTAGTCCTTGCCCTCGAGCAGCCATTGCAACGAATCGCGAACCGCCTCATCGTCGTCGACGACATACACAGTGCCCTTCTTCGGAATCAAACTCATGCAGGTACTTTCGCCTCGTTGCTTGCTACGGAATCGATAGCGTCCAACACCGGTAACCAGAAGGAAAAACGGCATCCGACGATGTCCGGCCCATTGTAGATGTTCTCTGCCTGCATCCGGCCGCGGTGCGACTCGACGATGGTGCGACAGAGGTTGAGCCCGATGCCCATGCCTTCCGGCTTGGTGGAGAAGAAGGCTTCATAGAGCCGGTCCATCACTTCGGGGGCCAGGCCCATGCCGGTATCCTGGACCGAGAACTCGATCGCCGGCTGGCCGTCGATGGTCTTCGGCAGCACCCGCAGCTCGACGCTGCGGCGCGCCAGCGGCCGGTTCGCGAGGTCGATCGATTCGGCCGCGTTCTTCAGCAGGTTGACCATGACCTGCTCGATCAGGATCGGATCGACCCGCAGGATCGGCAGCCGCGCCGCGACGTAGTGGTTCAGCCGAACGTTGCGCCGGCGCAACTCGATGCCGGCCAGCTCGACCGCTTCGCTGACCATCGTCGAGACCTCGGCCGGCGTCCGGTTGGGCTCGCTGCGCTTCACGAAGGAGCGGATGCGCTGGATGATCTGGCCGGCGCGCTGGGCCTGCTTGGAGGTCTTCTCGAGCGCCGCCAGCAATGCCTCCGAATCGATCTGCTGGCCCTTGATGCGCGACACCATGCCGTTGCAGTAGTTGGTGATTGCGGTCAGCGGCTGGTTCAGCTCATGAGCGACGCTGGATGCCATCTCGCCCATGGTGATCAGCCGGCTGGCGGCATGGGCCCGGTCGGCCTGGGCCGCCGCCAGGTCCTCGGCGTCGCGCCGCGGCGTGATGTCGGTGGCGATCACCAGCTGCGCCAGCCGGCCGTCGACCCAGGTCAGGTAGCGCGAGCRCACCTCGAGCCACTTGCCGAGCTCGGGCACGAAGATCTCGTTGTTGGCCGGCTGGGCGGTGGTCAGCTGGTCGATCGGCAGGCCGGCGAAGGAGTCGACGTCATCCATTTCCTCGTCCCGCGCATGGGTCGCCGGCACGCCGGCCTGCGCCACCATGCCGAGGTGGCCGACGGTGTTCGAGCCGAACCAGAGCCGGTAGAGCTTGTTGGCGAACAGCAGCTCCTCGCTGCCCAGCGGCGCCACCGAGACCGAGGCGTCCAGCGCCTCGAGTACCGTGGTGAAGCGCTCGTACGAGGCCGACAGCTGCTCGCRGATCCGGGTCGGCTCGGTGATGTCGGTCATCGAGGTCATCCAGCCGGTCTGGTGGCCGCGGGCGTCGATCAGCGGCGAGACGTAGAGCCGGGCATTGAAGACGCTGCCGTTGCGGCGCTTGACCCGGACCTGGAAGCCGCCCGGCAGGGCGCGGCCGTGCAGTTCTTCCTCGAGCCGCTCGTTCATGACCTCGCGGTCGGATTCGAGCCAGTAGGGGAAGGGCGGCGTCTGGCCGACCAGTTCGTTCTCGCTCCAGCCGGTCATCGCGCAGAAGGCGGCGTTGACGTAGGTGATGCGGCCTTCGAGGTCGAGCACCCGCATGCCGGTCAGCATGGAGTTCTCCATCGCCCGGCGGAAGTTGGTCTCGGCCACCAGCGCCTGCTGCGCCTGCAGTCGCCGGCGCGTGTGGCGCCAGGTGCCGATCAGCATCCAGCTGGTGAGCACGCTGAGTGCGCCGACCAGCCAGAACAGGCCGTTGCCGACCACCCCCTGGGAGGTTCGATAGGCCTGCGCCCGCAGCACCAGCGCGTTGCCGACCGGCGAGACCGGGACTTCGTATTCGTTGGTGCGCACCGTCCAGGGCAGCAGGCGGGTGCCGGCTCCGCGCGGACTGGCGACCGTGTTGCCGGCGATCAGGCCGCCCTTGGCGTCGAGCAGCGAGACCGCATAGCGGGCCGAAACTTCGGAGGGCATGCCGTAGCGCAGCAGGCCGTCGATCGAGAACTCGCCCAGCAGCATGCCGGCGAACAGCCCCTGGTCGAACAGCGGGATGTAGAGCCCGAGCATCGGCGGCGGCTCGCCGCCGGCCAGGGGTTGCGAGAACACCGGCTGGCGCAGCTCGCGCGCCAGCGCGTAGTTGCTCTCGATATCGCCCGGCCGCAGCACTTCGCCGACCGCATGCTGCAGCGCCGGGTGGACGCTCGGCGCCGCGTAGTTGGCCTTGAAGCGGCGGCGGTCGTCGATCCAGCTGACCGATTGCAGTTCCGGGAACTGGCTCACCAGCGACTCGGCGCGGCTGGTGAATTCCGCCGCATCGATTTCGCGGTTGGAGGCATCGCGTGCCAGCCGCATGAGTTGCTCCTGGCGCTCCAGCAGCCGCAGGCGGACGCGCTGCTGGGCGTACTCGACGTCGCGCTTGACCGATTCCTGGACCCGCTCCACCTCCTCGGCCCGCAGGTACCAGAAGGCCGAGACGATGGCCGCGAGGAACAGCAGCACCGCGGCCAGCGGCGCGAGCATCGCGACCGCGTCCTGCAGCACCGGTGTCTGGCGGCGCCACCAGCGGCGCAGCCACGAGAGCGGCGACGTGGCATTGCGTGCGACGGCGATCGGGGAGGAAAGGGGCATTGGCGAAGTTTAGGTGAAGGCTTCGACGCCGGAAGGGCTGCACCGGAGGTGCCATGGACCCGAGTACGGCTGGGCCACTCATGCAATTTCACATTAAGAAATAGACAAGCACGATTTGAAATTTAGATAATTCTGTGAGAAACTGCCGCGCGCTGCCGGATACGGCACTAAATTACGCCCACAACCCTCACAAGGAGACAAGCATGTCGGCAAATCCCGAGAACCACTTTGGCTCGGCTGCAAACGACCTGGACGCGCAGGAAACGCGTGAATGGATGGACGCCCTGTCGGCTGTCATCGAGAGCGAGGGGCCCGACCGCGCGCACTTCCTTCTCGAGCAACTGCTCGAGCACGCGCGCCAGAGCAGCATCGACAAACCGTTCTCGGCCAACACCGCCTACGTCAACACGATCGAGGCCGATCAGGAGGAGCGTTCCCCGGGCAATGCCGAGATCGAGGAGCGCCTGCGCTCGTACATGCGATGGAACGCGATGGCGATGGTGGTCAAGGCCAATCGCCACCACCCGCCCGAAGGCGGCGACCTCGGCGGCCACATCGGCTCCTTTGCCTCGCTGGCCAGCATGTTCGGCGCCGGCTTCAACCACTTCTGGCACGCCGAGAGCGAGAACCACGGCGGCGACTGCCTCTACATCCAGGGCCACGTGTCGCCCGGCATCTATGCCCGCGCCTACCTCGAGGGCCGCCTTACCGAAGAACAACTGCTGAATTTCCGCCAGGAAGTCGACGGCAAGGGCTTGTCGAGCTACCCGCATCCGAAGCTGATGCCCGAGTTCTGGCAGTTCCCGACCGTGTCGATGGGCCTGGGCCCGCTGATGGCGATCTACCAGGCGCGCTTCCTCAAGTACCTGCATGCGCGCGGCATCGCCAACACCGAGAACCGCAAGGTCTGGGTGTTCTGCGGCGACGGCGAGATGGACGAGGTCGAGTCGCTGGGCGCGATCAGCCTGGCGGCGCGCGAGAAGCTCGACAACCTGGTGTTCGTGATCAACTGCAACCTGCAGCGCCTGGACGGCCCGGTGCGCGGCAACGGCAAGATCATCCAGGAACTCGAAGGCGAATTCCGCGGCTCGGGCTGGAACGTGATCAAGCTGATCTGGGGCAGCAACTGGGATCCGCTGCTGGCGCGCGACAAGGATGGCGCGCTGCGCAAGATCATGCTCGAGACCAACGACGGCGACTACCAGTCGTTCAAGGCCAACGACGGCGCCTATGTGCGCAAGCACTTCTTCGGCCGCGACCCGCGCACGCTCGAGATGGTCGCCAAGATGAGCGACGACGAGATCTGGAACCTGCGCCGCGGCGGCCACGACTCGCAGAAGGTCTATGCCGCCTTCCATTCCGCCGTCCAGCACAAGGGCCAGCCGACGGTGCTGCTGGTGAAGACCGTCAAGGGCTTCGGCATGGGCAAGATCGGCGAGGGCAAGAACACGGTCCACCAGACCAAGAAGCTCGGCGACGAGGACATCAAGGCCTTCCGCGACCGCTTCAACATTCCGATCCCGGACAGCCAGATCGCCGACCTGCCGTTCTACAAGCCGGCCGACGACACGCCCGAGATGAAGTACCTGCACGAGCGCCGCAAGGCCCTCGGCGGTTACCTGCCGTATCGCCGCGTGAAGGCCGACGAGAGCTTCACCGTGCCGTCGCTCGAGACCTTCAAGGCCGTGCTGGAGCCGACCGCCGAAGGGCGCGAGATCTCGACCACGCAAGCCTACGTGCGCTTCCTCACGCAGCTGCTGCGCGACCAGGCGCTGGGCCCGCGCGTGGTGCCGATCCTGGTCGACGAGGCCCGCACCTTCGGCATGGAAGGCCTGTTCCGCCAGATCGGCATCTACAACCCCGCGGGGCAGCAGTACACGCCTGTCGACAAGGACCAGGTGATGTACTACCGCGAGGACAAGGCCGGCCAAATCCTGCAGGAAGGCATCAACGAGGCCGGCGGCATGTCGAGCTGGATCGCTGCCGCGACCTCCTACAGCACCAACAACCGGATCATGGTGCCCTTCTATGTCTACTACTCGATGTTCGGCTTTCAGCGCATCGGCGACTTGGCCTGGGCGGCCGGCGACATGCAGGCGCGCGGCTTCCTGCTCGGCGGCACCTCGGGGCGCACCACGCTGAACGGCGAAGGCCTGCAGCACGAGGACGGCCACAGCCATATCCTGGCCAACACTATCCCGAACTGCGTCAGCTACGACCCGACCTTCGCGCACGAGGTCGGCGTGATCCTGCACTACGGCCTGAAGCGAATGGTCGAGAAGCAGGACAACGTGTACTACTACATCACGCTGCTGAACGAGAACTACCCGATGCCCGGTCTGCAGCCCGGCACCGAAGAACAGATCATCAAGGGCATGTACCTGTGCAAGCAGGCGCCGGCGCTCAAGGCCAAGTCGCCTTCGGTGCAACTGCTGGGCAGCGGCACCATCCTGCGCGAGAGCTTCGCGGCCCAGGAACTGCTCGAGAAGGACTGGGGCGTTTCGGCTGCCGTCTGGAGCTGCCCGAGCTTCAACGAACTGACCCGCGACGGCCAGGAAGCCGACCGCTGGAACCTGCTGCACCCGACCGAGACGCCGCGCGTCTCCTTCGTCGAGCAGCAGCTCTCGGCCAGCACCGGGCCCGTGGTGGCATCGACCGACTACATGAAGGCCTATGCCGAGCAGATCCGCCCCTTCATCCCGAAGGGCCGCAACTACAAGGTGCTCGGCACCGACGGCTTCGGCCGCAGCGACTTCCGCAACAAGTTGCGCGAGCATTTCGAGGTCAACCGCCACTTCATCGTGGTGGCGGCGCTGAAGGCGCTGGCCGAGGATGGCACCGTGCCGGCGCAGAAGGTGGCAGACGCAATCAAGAAGTACGGCATCAACGCCGAGAAGATCAACCCGCTCTACGCATAAAACCAATCAACGGCGCCCGTAGGGCGGGAGACACGACATGGCAACAGTGGAAATCAAGGTGCCGGACATCGGCGACTTCRASGAGGTCGCGGTGATCGAAGTGCTGGTGAARGYCGGCGACACGGTGAAGGCCGAGCAGTCGYTGATCACGGTSGAGTCGGACAAGGCCTCGATGGAGATTCCGTCGAGCCAGGCCGGTGTGGTGAAGGAACTCAAGGTCGAGGTCGGCAGCAAGGTCAAGGAAGGCTCGGTGGTGCTGGTGCTGGAAGGCGAGGGCGCGGCTGCGTCCGCAC
>NZ_JBFUIU010000224.1:0-12153 GCF_056401695.1 Variovorax sp. P4_D9 | reverse complement strand
GCACAAGGCGATCCTCACGGCTTTGCTCAATCGCGACGCGCTGGGTGCGCGCCAGGCGACGCTGGTCCAGCTGGAGGAAACGCGCGAGGACATCTCTCGCATTCTCGATTCCGACCTCGATCGCGCGTAGCGTCAAGACATCTGCCTGGCCTGAGTTGTTGTCCTGTGCGCTGAGCCTCGCATGCCGTTCACCACCCAGCAGTTCTTCGAGGTATTCGCTCGCTACAACATGGCCGTGTGGCCGGCGCAGATTGTGTTGAACGCGCTCGCGGTCCTTGCCGTCCTCCTCGTCCTCCGTGCCAGGCCGTCCGATGGCCGATGGGTCTGCGCCATCCTGGCCGCCCTCTGGGCCTGGATGGCGGTTGCGTATCACTTCGCCTTCTTCGCTGCGATCAATCCCGCCGCCTGGGTTTTCGGCGGCGTCTTCCTCGTCGGGGCCATCTGGCTTGCCTGGGTCGGGTGCGTGCAGGGACGGTTGCGGATTCAGCCGAGAGGCGGCTGGCGCGGATGGAGCGGTGTGGCGCTCATCCTGTTTTCGCTCCTGGTCTATCCAGCGCTCGGTTGGGCGCTCGGCCACCGATATCCTGCGTCGCCGAGCTTCGGGCTGCCCTGTCCCACGACCGTGTTCACGATGGGGCTGCTGATGTTCGCGAAGGCGCCGGTGCCGTTGTCCGTGTACGTCGTCCCCCTGCTGTGGGCCGCGGTGGGCTCGACCGCGGCTGTGACACTCGGCGTCTACCAGGACCTGGGACTTCTGGTCGCCGGCGCGTTGGCGCTGCTCCTGCTGTTTCGTCTCAAGAGGGATGGTGAAGCGGCACGGCAGTGGGTGTCGGAGGCGGACTGAGGAGCTACCGGCTCGCACGCGAAATCGCGCCCGCACATGCAGTCTGCGGTCAGCGCCTATTTTGTGGGCCCTGTCGCTGGGGGCGGATTGATCCCATCGTGGCTGACCTCAGGCAGCATGCGGCACGAGCACGCGCTTGCGGCGCTCGAAGAGTTCGAAGACGCCCATGCCCGCCAGCATCGCGGCCACGAAGACGAGTGCCTTGACTTCGCCCATTCCGAGGGAAACGAGAGCCGGGCCGGGGCAGAAGCCGGCGACACCCCACCCAATGCCGAAGAGCGCGCTGCCGAGGACCAGGCGGCGGTCGATGTGGTGCGCCGAAGGCAGTCGCATCTCGGCGCCGAGGAAGGACCGGGCGCGATGGTTGGCCAGCGTGAAGGCGACCGCGCCCACGGCGATGGCGCCCGCCATGACGAACGCCAGGGAGGGGTCCCAGTGACCCGCGAGGTCCAGGAAGCCGAGCACCTTGGCCGGGTTGGCCATGCCGGACACGATCAGGCCGAGGCCGAAGACCAGGCCGGCGAGCAGCGAAGCGAACGCAATCATGAAGGACTCCTTCAAATACCGAACAGATGACGCGTCACGAACACCGTGACGAAGCCGGCGCCCATGAAGGCGGCCGTGGCGACGAGCGAGCGGGGCGACAGTCGAGAGAGGCCGCAGACGCCGTGGCCGCTGGTGCATCCGGAGCCGTAACGCGTGCCGATGCCCACGAGCAGCCCGGCCAGGATCAGCGCGCCATACCCGGCGTCGATCTGTGGCTTGGGCAGCGTCGCGAACAGCAGGTAGACCAGCGGCGCACCGACCAGTCCCAGGACGAAGGCAATGCGCCAGGCGCTGTCGCCCTTGACCGGCCTGAGCAAGCCGCCGAGCACCCCGCTGATGCCGGCCATGCGACCGTTGAGCAGCACGAACATCGCCGCCGCGATGCCGATGAGCACGCCGCCGGCCAGTGCCGTGAGCGGCGTGAAGTGGTTCCAGTCGATGGACATCATTCTTCCTTTGGACAATAGAGACGGTAGAGAAGCGCAAGGATTTCGAGCGTCGACGGGTCGGCCACGCTGTAGAAGATGCTCTTGCCCTCGCGGCGCGTATGGACCACCCCTTCGTTGCGGAGAACACCGAGTTGCTGCGACAGGGTCGGTTGGTGAATGCCCAGCGTCTGCTCGAGGTCGCTGACGCACATCTCGCCTTGCGAGAGCTGGCACAGCAGGAGCAGACGGTCTTCGTTGGCGAGCACCTTGAGGGCGCCTACCGCCTTGCCGGCGGCGCTGCGCAGGGCTTCGGGGTCGATGACGGGGGAAGGGTGCTTCATGGAGAGGGCGGAACAGTATCGATTGACATATTATGTGAATTTATATAATATTTGTCAATTGAATGAATATCGCACCGATGGAGGACCCCATGGCGACGTGCACGACGACCCAAGGCTTTTTCGACCCCAACACGTGGACGGTCTCCTACGTCGTCTGGGACCATGCGACGGAGCGAGCCGCGGTCATCGACCCGGTGCTTGACTACGACTTCAAGTCGGGCCACACCAGCACGGCCTCGGCCGACCGGCTGCTGGCCTATGTCCGGGACAATGGCTTGCAGGTCGACTGGATTCTGGAAACCCACGCGCACGCCGACCACCTGTCCGGCGCACGCTATGTTCAGGCCCAGGCCGGCGGCCTGATCGCCATCGGCGAGAACATCCGCACCGTGCAGGCGACCTTCAAGAAGCTCTACAACCTGGAGCGCGGCTTTCTTCCGGACGGGAGCCAGTTCGATCATCTCTTCAAGGACGGCGAGGTCTTCAGGATCGGCGAGGTCGAGGCGACCGCGTTGCTGGTGCCGGGCCACACGCCGGCTGACATGGCCTACAGGGTGGACGGCTCGGTTTTCGTCGGCGACACGCTTTTCATGCCCGACGTCGGCAGCGCACGCGCTGACTTCCCAGGCGGTAACGCACGCCAGCTCTACGCCTCGATGCGCAGACTGCTGGACCTGCCGCCCGAGACCACGATGTGCGTCTGTCACGACTACCCGCCTGCGACCCGAGAGCCCCGGTGGCAGACGACCGTCGCCGAGCAGCGAGCCCACAACATCCATGTCCACGACGGCATCAGCGAGGACGCCTTCGTCGCCATGCGCACGGCCCGTGACGCCACCCTGGATGTTCCGACGCTCATCCTTCCCTCGATTCAGGTCAACGTGCGGGGCGGGCAACTGCCGCCCCCTGACGACAACGGGGTCGCCTACCTTCGCATTCCGCTGAATGCCCTTCCTGTGCACCCGCACCTCGAGGGCAGGCAGGAAGCTTAAGCCTGGATTCGCACGACTTGATGGAAATCAAAGGTCGCCGGGGCGGCACGTCGGAACATCGGCCATGGTCGCCCCACCGTTGCCGGTACCTCCCGTCTTTCGAGCCCGAGGGCTCGGCAAGACCTACCACGCCGGCGACGTGGACGTCGTCGCCCTGCGCGACGTGGATCTGGACATCGCGGCCAGCGAATTCGTGGTGCTGCTCGGGCCTTCGGGCAGCGGCAAGTCGACCCTGCTGAACATCCTCGGCGGCCTGGAGGTGGCCACCACCGGCAGCCTCAGCTACCTCGACCACGACCTGACCGCCGCCGGCGACGACGCGCTGACGCGCTACCGGCGCGACCACGTCGGCTTCGTGTTCCAGTTCTACAACCTGATTCCCAGCCTCACGGCCTACGAGAACGTGGCGCTGGTCACCGACATCGCGGCCCACCCGATGCCCATCGACGAGGCGTTGGAGCGGGTGGCGCTGTCGGCCCGGCGCGACCATTTTCCGTCGCAGCTCTCGGGCGGCGAGCAGCAGCGCGTGGCCATCGCACGGGCGATCGTCAAGCGGCCCCAGGTGCTCCTTTGCGACGAACCGACGGGCGCGCTCGACTATGCGACCGGCAAGCTGGTGCTCGATGTCATCTCGCGCATCAACCTCGAACTCGGCACCACCGCGCTGGTGATCACGCACAACGCGGCGATCGCCGGCATGGCCGATCGTGTCGTGTACCTTGCGGACGGCAGAGTCCAGCGAATCGAGCGCAATGCGAAGCGCATGGCGTCCGAGGAACTCGCATGGTGAGCGGGCCATGAAGGCACTCGACCGCAAACTGATGCGCGACCTGCGCGCGATGTGGAGCCAGGCGCTCACCATCGCGCTGGTGGTGGCCAGTGGCGTGGGAGGCTTCCTCACCAGCCTTTCGGCCGTGGATTCGCTGGCTGCGGCACGCGACGCCTTCTATGCCGAGGGACGCTTCGCGGACCTGTTCGCCACGGTCAAGCGCGCGCCGCTGGCGCTGGCCGAACAGCTTCGCGGCGTGCCCGGCGTGGCCGACGTGCAGCCGACGATCGAGCAGGTGGTGCGCATCGAGATCGCCGGCAGCAGCGACCCCGTGCTGGGCCAGTTGATCGGCGTCGACCGCCTGCAGCCGCCGCGCCTGAACCGGGTCGCGATTGCCGAGGGGCGTGGCCTGTTTGACCAGGCCGCGATCGACGAACCCGTGCGCGACACCATCGACACGCTGGTGTCGAAGGGCTTCGCACAGATGCGCGGCCTGCGCCCGGGTGACTCGGTGGGCGCCCTGGTCAATGGCCGCAAGCGCCGCCTGCACATCGTCGGCATCGCCCTGTCGCCGGAGTTCGTCTTCGCCGGCCTGTGGGGCATGCCGGACCAGCGCGGGTTCGGGATCTTCTGGGTCGATCAGCAGGCGCTGTCTGCCGCCTACGACATGGACGGCGCCTTCAACACGCTGGCCGTTCGGCTCGCGCCGGAAGGCACGCGCCGCATCACCGAGGCCGAGGTGATCGGCGCGCTCGCGCAGCCGCTGGCCCGCTACGGCGGCGCCACGCCACGCGGCCGCATCGACCAGACCTCGCACGCCATGCTGGACAACGAGATCAAGGAGCAGCGCGTGCTCGGAACGGTGCTGCCGTCGATCTTCCTTGGCGTCGCCGCATTTCTGCTGAATGTGGTGGTCTCGCGCCTGGTCGCGACGCAGCGCGAGCAGATCGCCGCGCTGAAGGCGCTCGGATACGCGAACAGGCGCATCGCGGCGCACTACCTGAAGCTGGTGCTGCTGATCGTCGCGCTGGGCCTCGCGCTCGGCATCGTGCTCGGCGACTGGCTGGGGGCCGCCTTCGTCGGCCTGTATGCGGAAGTCTTTCACTTCGCGCACTTCGAGCATCGAATGGATCCAGGCCTGGTTGTCCTGGCCGGCGGCTTGACGCTGGGCGCCGGCGTGCTGGGCACCCTGTCGGCGATTCTCGCCACCGTCCGACTGACGCCGGCCGAAGCCATGCGGCCGCCGGCCCCCGGGCGGTTCCGCCGCACGCTGGCCGAGCGGCTCGGCTTCACCGGGCTGAGTCCCGCGCTGCGGATGATCCTGCGCAACATGGAGCGCAAGCCGCTGCGCACCGGTCTGTCGATCGGCGGCATCGCCGCGGCGCTGGCCATTGTCGTGATGGGCAACTTCTTTCGCGACGCCATCGAGGTGATCGTCGACACCAGCTTTTCCCTGTCGATGCGCAGTGACGTCTCGGTGTGGATGACCGAGCCGGCCGACGGCGCCATCGCACTGCAGCTCGGGCGACTGCCCGGCGTGCTGGCGCACGAGTCGCTGCGCGACGTGCAGGCGATGCTTGTCAACGGGCCACGGCGCCAGCGCGTGATGATCCGCGGCGGCCCGGAGCGCAGCGAGCTGTTGCGCATCATCGATGTCGACGGCCGGCAGACCCTACCGGGCGGCGACGGCATCGTCCTGACCGACCGCCTGGCCGACAAGCTTGGGCTGCGGGTGGGCGATGCGGTGCGGGTCGAAGTGCAGGAGGGGCGCCGCAGCGAACTCACGCTGCCGGTGGAGGCGACCGTGCGCGAGATGATGGGCCTGAACGCCTACATGAACCGTGCCGCACTGAACCGGGCGCTGGGCGAGGGCGATGTCGCGACCGGCTTCGTGCTGGCGCTAGAGCGCGGCAGCGAGGCCCGCTTCCTGCAGGCCACGCAGGGCCTGCCCCGCGCGGCGGGCGCATTCAGCAAGGCGACCTTGCTGCGCAACATGCGGGAGGTGACGGCACGCAATATCCTGATCATGAGCACCGTGCTGACCCTGTTCGCCGCCGTCATTGCCGTCGGCGTGGTCTACAACAACGTGCGCATCGCGCTCGCGGAGCGCAGCTGGGAGCTGGCGAGCCTGCGCGTGCTCGGATTCACGCGGGCGGAGGTCTCGGGGCTGTTGTTGGGTGAGCTGGCGATCGCCGTCGCCATTGCGCTGCCGCTCGGCATGCTCGCCGGCTATGGCCTGGTCCACGTCATCACGGGCCTGCTGAAGTCCGACCAGTTCTACTTTCCGGTCGCGATCCTGCCGCGAACCTACGCGCTGGCGGCACTGGCGGTTCTGGGGGCGGCCGTTGCGAGCGCGCTGGTCGTGCGGCGGCGCATCGATCGGCTCGACATGGTCTCGGCCCTGAAGACGCGGGAGTGAGCGTGACATGAAGCGCAATACGCTGGCGGTGATGGTGGGTGCAGGCGTGGTGCTGATCGGGCTGCTGGCCTGGGCTTTTGCGCCGCGCCCCATCGCCGTCGAAGTGGCGACGTCCTCTATCGGGCCTTACGAACAGTCCATCGCGGAAGACGCCCGCACGCGGCTGCATGACCGCTTCGTCATCACCGCGCCCCTGGCCGGACGGTTGGCGCGCATCAGCTTGCGCGAGGGCGATGCCGTGGCGGCCGGCGACACGGTCGCGACGCTGACGCCCGCACTCTCGCCGATGCTGGACGAGCGCACCCGGCGCGAGCAGGACACCCGCGTCGAGGTCGCCGAGGCCGTCGTGCAGCGCGCGGACGCGAATGTGCAGCGTGCGCGCGTCGGACTCGAGTTGGCACGTGCGGAGTTGCGCCGTTCCGAGCGGCTGGCGCGCGAGAAATTCATCGCGGCGGCCAAGGTGGAGTCCGACCGGCTTTCGGTGCAGGCCGCGCAGAAGGATCTCGATGCGACGCTGCAAGGTCGCCACGCCGCGGGGCATGAGCTGGAGACCGCGCGTGCGGCGCTGCTGGTGGCGCGAAGCCCATCGGGTCAGGGCGCCAGCTTTCCGTTGCGCTCACCGGTGGCAGGGCGCGTGCTCAAGGTGGTGCAGCCCAGCGAGACCACAGTGACGCTGGGCGCGCCCGTGCTCGAGGTCGGCGACATCTCGCAACTGGAGATCGTCACCGAGCTGCTGACGACCGACGCCGTACAGATACAGGTGGGCGCGCCGGTGCGCATCGAGCGCTGGGGCTCGCCCGGCGCGCTCGAAGGCCGCGTGCGGCGCATCGAGCCGGCAGCCTTCACCAAGGTCTCGGCCCTCGGCATCGAGGAGCAACGGGTCAACGTGCTGATCGACATCACCAGTTCTCCATCGTCGTGGCGGGCGCTGGGAGACGGCTATCGCGTGGGCGTTCGCATCGTGACGGTGGCCCAGCCCTCGGCACTGCGGGTGCTGGTCAGCGCGGTGTTCCCGCTGCCCGGCGAAGGCATGGGCGTGTTCGTCGTCTCGGATAGGCGGGCGCGGCTGGCGCCGGTGGAAATCGGCGGGCGCAACGGATCCGAAGCCTGGGTACTCGGGGGCATCCAGGCCGGTGCGAAAGTGATCGTCTATCCGCCCTCGGCGCTGCGCGACGGCAGCCGGGTGACAACGCGCAGCGTGCCTCTGGTGCGGCAAGACTGAGCCGCAACCCTGCACTCGGTAGAACAACATCAACCGGAGCTTCGAACCATGAAAATCCTTGTTGCGACCGATGGGTCCAAGAACTCCCTGCGCGCAGTCAAGTACGCGGCCAGGCTTGCGCATCTGTTGCGCACCGCATCGAACAAGATCACGCTGATCAGCGTCCACGACGACACCGGCCTGCGCCATGCCAAGGCCTTCGTGGGCAAGGCGGAGGTTGCGGACTATCTGCGCGAACTCAGCGAGAAAGAGCTCAAGCCGGCCCGCAAACTGCTGCAGGCCGATAGCATCGGCTATGACATGGAGATCCGCACGGGCCACGTGGCGCAGGAAATCGTCGATTGCGCCAGCAAAGGCAAGTTCGACATGATCGTGCTGGGCTCGAAGGGCCGCAGCGCGGTGGCCGACCTGCTGATCGGCTCGGYGGCGCAGCGCGTGCTCGCGACCGCGAAGCAACCCGTCGTGGTGGTCAAGTGACCGGCCACAGCCGGACGCCATGAATCTGGATGACCTGTCCGACGATCCCGAGGACAGCGAACACAGCGCCGAAGAGCGTGCAAGTGCAGCCTCGCGCAGCACCTGGGTCAGTGTGGTCGTCAACCTGCTGCTGACCGTCACCCAGGTCACGGTCGGTTTGCTATCCAAGTCGCAGGGCCTCGTGGCCGACGGCATTCATTCGCTGTCGGACCTGGTCGCCGATTTCGTGGTGATCTTTGCGGGCCATCACAGCAAGAAGGAAGCCGACCAAGACCACCCCTACGGCCACCAGCGTTTCGAGACCGCCGCTTCCCTGGCCCTCGGCCTGCTGCTGCTCGCCGTGGGCGTCGGCATGCTCTGGTCCGCGTTTCGCAAGCTCGAGGAGCCCGAGACCGTTCAACAGGTCCATATCGTCGCGCTCTGGGTTGCCGGCGGCGCGCTCATCGCGAAGGAACTGCTCTTTCGCTACATGCTGGCCGTCGCCAAGCGCGTGAAGTCGAGCATGCTCGTCGCCAACGCCTGGCACGCGCGTTCCGATGCGGCTTCGTCTTTGGTGGTCGGCCTCGGCATAATCGGCAACCTGGCCGGCTACCCGATCCTGGACCCGATTGCGGCGCTCATCGTCGGCTTCATGGTGGCCAGAATGGGGTGGAGCTTCGGCTGGGATGCATTGCATGACCTGATGGACCGCTCGATCGACGAACAGGAAGTCGAGGCGATCCGTCGCACGCTCAGCGAAACCGAAGGCGTGCGCAACGTGCACGACGTGCGCACCCGCAAGATGGGCGACATGGTCGTCGTCGACGCGCACCTCGAAGTGGACGCCACCATCAGCGTCGAACAGGGCCATGACATCGCGGTCGCGGCCCGCCAGCGCGTGCTGCAACGCCATCGCGTGCTCAACCTCATGACGCATGTCGATCCGTGRMGCAGGCCGGACCTCGACCATGCGGCAGCGGTGGGGCTTTCGGATCGATGAACATGGGCTCGCCCGCGACGGTGTCCACGGCCGCGACAGGCAGTCTGAGCGACGACGAAGCGGCGCGGCGGCTGCAGCGGGACGGCCTGAACGAGTTGCCAGTTTCGCGGCCGCGCAGCGTGCTGAGGCTGGCACGCGAAGTCGCATCCGAGCCGATGTTCCTGCTGCTCGTGGCCTGCGGGGGCATCTACATGGTGCTCGGCGACGCCCAGGAAGCACTGATGCTGCTGGGCTTCGTCTTCGTGGTCATGGGCATCAGCTTTGTTCAGCAGCGGCGCAGCGAGCGGGCCCTCGATGCCCTGCGCGACCTGTCCAGTCCGCAAGCCCTGGTCCTTCGCGGCGTGACGGGGCGTCGCGTTCCGGCGCGCGAGCTGGTGGTGGGCGACGTGGTGCTGCTGGCGGAAGGCGACCGTGTCCCGGCCGACATGGCGCTCGTCGAAGCGGCCAATCTCGCGATCGATGAATCGCTGCTGACCGGCGAGTCCGTGCCGGTGGCGAAGGAGGCGGCATCGTCGCTGCCAGCGAATGACGTCTCAAGGGCTTTCTCCGGCACGCTGGTGACCAGAGGATCCGGGCGCGGGCGCGTCATCGCCACCGGCGAACGCAGTGCGCTGGGGCGCATCGGCCAGTCGCTGGCCGGCATCGAGCTGGAGTCGACGCCGATCCAGCAGGAGACGCGCCGCGTCATCAAGCAGGTGGCCGCCGTCGGGCTTGTGCTGGCCGCTGTGCTCGCCATCGCCTATGGGATCACCCTCGGTGACTGGCTGCACGGCGTGCTGGCGGGACTCACGTTCGCGATGGCCGTCCTTCCGGAAGAACTTCCGGTGGTGCTCACGCTCTTCCTGAGACTGGGTGCATGGCGGCTGGCCCGCGAGAAGGTCCTGGCCAGGAGCATCCCCGCGATCGAACTGCTCGGCGCCACCACGGTGCTCTGCGTCGACAAGACCGGCACGCTGACCGCCAACCGGATGACCGTGCGGCGCCTGTGGTCCGAGGAAGCCGTCCACGACCGACTGCAATCGGCGGGCAGTGCCCTGCAGGAAGAGCTGCACCGCGTCCTCGAGTACGCCGTGCTGGCGAGCCATCGCCGGGCCTTCGACCCGATGGAGTCGGCTATCGGTGCCGCCGGACAGCAGTTGCTGGCCGGCACCGAGCACCTGCATGCCGAATGGACCCTGGTCGATGACTATCCGCTGTCGCCCGAGATGCTGGCCATGTCGCGCGTCTGGCAGTCGCCGGACCAGCGTGATCGTCTGATCGCGGCCAAAGGCGCGCCCGAGGCGATCATCGACTTGTGCCACATGGACGCCGGCCAGAGTGCGAGAGTGGCCGCGCAGGTGCAAGCCATGGCGCGGGACGGCCTGCGCGTGCTGGGCGTGGCGCAGGCGAGCTTCGGTGCCAGCCGGCTCCCGGAGCTGCAGCACGATTTCGAGTTCCGGTTCCTCGGACTGGTCGGGCTCGAAGACCCCGTGCGACCCGAGGTGCCACAGGCCATCGCCGAATGTCGGGAAGCCGGCATCCGCGTCGTGATGATGACAGGTGACCATTCGGCAACCGCCGTTTCGGTGGCCCGGCAGGCCGGCCTKCAGGTCGATTCGCAGGTGATCACCGGGGTCGAGCTCGCCACGCTCTCGGATGAYGCGCTCGCCGCGCGCCTGGCCGACACGCACATCTTCTCCCGCGTCCAGCCCGRCCAGAAGCTCCGGCTGGTCCGGGCCTTCCGCGCGCGGGGCGACGTGGTCGCCATGACCGGCGACGGCGTCAACGACGCCCCGGCGCTGAAGGCGGCCGACGTCGGCGTGGCGATGGGCGCCCGCGGCACCGAGGTGGCGCGAGAGGCGGCTGCGCTGGTGCTGATGAACGATGACTTCGCCTCGCTGGCGACCGCGGTGCGCTACGGTCGACGGGTGTTCGCGAACCTGCGCAAGGCGATTGTGTTTGTGGTGGCCGCGCATGTACCGATCGTGGGCCTGTCGGTCATGCCGGTGCTGCTGGGATGGCCGCTGATACTGATGCCGGTGCATATCCTGTTCCTGCAGCTGATCATCGATCCGGCCTGCTCGGTGGTGTTTGAATCCCAGGCGCTGGAGGGAGACGCCATGAGGACCCCCCCGCGCCGCACCGACCAGCACCTGTTCGACAAGGCCGTGCTGGTGCGTGGCCTGTGGCAGGGGGCTGGCTTRCTCGCCGTGTTGCTCGGGATGTACGCCACCAGTCGATTTGCCGCCTCGACGGAGCCCGACCGCGATGACGTGGCGCGGACATTGACCTTCGTGGTTCTGGTGCTCTCCAACYTGGCGCTGATCCAGACCAACCGCTGCTGGGGTCGCAGCGGCTGGCGCGGCCACGSTGAGTCCAACCCGCAGTTCGGCTGGATTGCCCTGGGCACGATCTCGATGATGGGCCTGGTGCTCGTCGTCCCGGCGATCAGTCGCCTGTTCGCGTTCGCGCAGCCCTCGCCGATGCAGTTGCTGGCGGCGCTGGGCGTTTCAGCCCTGAGTTGGATCTGGTTTGAGTGCGTCAAGTGGGGTCTGCGCCGGTTTCGCGCGAAGTGATGGCCGGCAGCAGCGCTCTATCCGAACTGCACGCAGCGCATGCTCAGCGTGCCGGAGTGGAATCCTTCGTAGATCGTTCGCGCGCGCTCGCCCGCATCTGCGGCGCCCAGCGCGTACAGAAAGGGGTAGTAGTGGTCGGGGATTGCCACTGCCGTCCCGGCGCCCGCCAGGCGCTCGTAGTCGAGCATCGCGCGGTCATCGCGGCCCGCAAGGGCGAACTTGACAGCGTCGTCGAACGACTGTGCCCACGGGCGCGACGCAGCCAGTGCCGGCGAGGTGCCGCGGTCGGTGGCGCGCAGGTTGTGCACCACATTGCCGCTGCCCATCACCAGAACGCCCTTGGCTCTCAGCGACCCCAGGTCGCGGCCGATCGCGTAGTGAAATGCCGAGGGCTTTTCGTAGTCGATCGAGAGTTGGAACACCGGCACGTCGGCCTTGGGGAACAGATGATGCAGCACTGTCCAGGTGCCGTGGTCCAGGCCCCATTGATCGGTCTCGATGACTCGGGTCGCGCGTACGCTGCGGGCCGCCTCTCTTGCCAGGGCGGGGCTCCCCGCGGCGGGGTACTGCATCTCTTGGAG
>NZ_JBFUIU010000223.1:0-12174 GCF_056401695.1 Variovorax sp. P4_D9 | reverse complement strand
GCCCGACAGTTGCGCGAATCGCGAACACAAGCGCACCTGGGCCTTCCAGGCGTGAGTGCGGATGCCGGGGCGGCAACGCCTTGCTGCGGTCGCGCAACTCGTTGCTGATGCGCGCCGGAAAACGGTAGTTCCACGCCGCCTCGGTCAACAGGCGCCGCGCGTGTGCAGTCTTGGTGATTGAGCTGCGGCGCATGCTGCATGCCCGGCCGGCCGGACCTGCACGCTCCCGGCGCCGCTCCGGCCACGGTCTGCCCCGATCACCGGACTACCCCGACCGCGGAAATGCGTCCGATCCCGAAGCTCCGGTCACGGACCAGGTCCGTGGGCGGGGGGCTTGGTTGGCCGGCCCGGCGATGGACGGCTCAGCAACGAGGCACTGTTGGCGCACATGCGAGCCATCCACGCCGAGGTCACGGCCCAGTTCTCCCGTATGAAGTTGAAGGCTGACCAAGCGGCTATGGCGGCGAAGACGACCACGATTGCGACAAACTGAAAGTCAAAGACGATCGTCTCCAAAACTCCGAATGCCAAATCATCTGGCCTGCGGTCCTGAGCGCTGTCTCTTTTTGTCATAGGCGCACGTTATCGACTCRCAGTTATGCAAGCTAGCAGGAAAGTCTGCTCCTGGCCGAATGCCGACACACCCCGACCGATGGCCGCGGTGGGCATGAGCCTCCGTGAGGGCAGGCAGGGGGAGGCCCATGAAGAAAGCGACGATCAGCGTCTGGCGGGCCCGACGCTCAGGAATCCGGCTCTTAGCCATGCAACCATGGCCGGCTCCAAAAGAGTTCGTTTGATTTATGCGTACTGTGCATGCATCCAGTGTCATTTTCTCAAAAGTAGTACTCATTTCCACTTCTGGGACAAGTCAGGCTGACCAAAACGGGGGCATTTTTGGGGGCAGAAAAGGCGCTTCACAAGCCAGAAATCTAGCATCCATACGGGCTATCCGTTGTTTTTCAGCCGTCCCCAGCCCACTCAAGATGGCGGCGCCAATGCATTTTGCATCGGCGCCGCTTCTGCGATCCAATCCCCTCCACGGCAACCCCCGGTGCCGTGCAAAGAGGCCCATGGATTCATCGACGACGACACAGACGAGCCCCACTTCCTTCCCGAGCGCCGCCCGCCAGCAAATCGATGGCCGCTGGCCGAAGCTGCGGCACCTGGGCATCGCCGCGGCTTTCGCCTGGACCTGCGCCCTTGCGCAGGCGGCCTCGCAGGCGCCGGTCGCCGCCGAGAACGGCATGGTGGTGAGCGCCCAGCAGCTGGCGACGCAGGTGGGCGTCAACGTGCTCAAGCGCGGCGGCAACGCGATCGATGCCGCGGTGGCGGTGGGCTACGCGCTGGCGGTGGTCTATCCCGCGGCAGGCAATCTCGGCGGCGGCGGCTTCATGACGGTGCAGCTGGCCGATGGCCGCAAGACCTTCCTCGACTTCCGCGAGAAGGCGCCGCTGGCGGCGACGCCCGGGATGTACCTCGACAAGGACGGCAAGTTCATCGAGGGGCTGAGCACCCGCGGCCATCTGGCGGTCGGTGTGCCGGGCACGGTCGCCGGCCTGGAGCGGGCACGCGAACAGTACGGCACCATGAAGCGAGGCGCACTGCTGGCGCCGTCGATCGCGCTGGCCGAGCGTGGTTTCGTGCTGCAGCAGGGCGACGTCGACATGCTGGCGGCCGGTGCCGCCGACTTCGGCAGTGATCCGGCGTCGGCCGCGATCTTCCTGAACCGGGGCGAGCCTTTCGAGGTCGGCCAGAAGCTGGTCCAGAAAGACCTGGCTAAGACCTTGAAGGCGATCAGCCGCCAGGGCGCCGACGGCTTCTACAAGGGGCCGGTGGGCGCTGCGATCGTGGCGTCGAGCCGCGCCGGAGGCGGGCTCATCACGCAGGCCGACCTCGACCAGTACAAGGCGCGCGAGCTGCTTCCGATCGAATGCAGCTACCGGGGCTATCGCGTGATCTCGGCGCCGCCGCCGAGTTCGGGCGGGGTCGTGCTCTGCGAGATGCTGAACATCCTCGAGGGTTACCCGCTCAAGGAACTCGGTTTCCGGTCGGCCCAGGGCGTGCACTACCAGATCGAGGCCATGCGCCATTCCTACGTCGACCGCAACAGCTATCTGGGCGACCCGGAGTTCGTGAAGAACCCGGTCGAGCGCCTGATCGACAAGCGCTATGCCGAGAAGATCCGCGGCGCCATCGATCCGGCGCGGGCCGGTGTCTCGGCGGACATCAAGACCGGGGTCGCGCCGCATGAAGGCAGCAACACCACGCACTATTCGATCCTCGACCAGTGGGGCAACGCGGTGTCGGTGACCTACACGCTGAACGACTGGTTCGGCGCCAAGGTCACGGCGGCGGGGACCGGCGTGCTGCTCAACAACGAGATGGACGATTTCACGGCGAAGGCGGGCGAGCCCAACATGTACTGGCTGGTCCAGGGCGAAGCCAATGCGATCGCGCCGGGCAAGCGGCCGCTGAGTTCGATGAGCCCGACCATCGTCGCCAAGGACGGCCGTCCGGTGCTGGTGGTTGGCACGCCGGGCGGCAGCCGCATCATCACGACGGTGCTTCACAGTATCCTGAACGTGGTCGACTACGGCATGGACGTGCAGGAGGCGGTGGACGCGCCGCGCTTCCACCAGCAGTGGCTGCCGGACGTGACCAACGTCGAGCCTTTCGCGCTGTCCCCGGACACCCGCAAGATCCTGGTTGACATGGGCCACAAGCTCGGCGAGGCGCAGCCCGCCAACCACCTGGCGGCGATCCTCGTCGGCGCCCCTTCGCTGGGAGGCAAGCCGGTGGGCAGCAATCGTTTCTATGGCGCCAACGATCCGCGCCCCAACACGGGCCTCGCGCTCGGCTACTGATGCATATCGAAGAGATTCTCTACAGCCAGGGTTTCGGCACCCGCCGCGTCTGCGCGGGACTGGTCCAGCAAGGGTTCGTCACGGTCGACGGCGCCGTGGTGACCGATCCGGGCCAGGACTTCGCCACCGAGGGGCTGCGCTTCACCGTCCAGGGCACGGCCTGGGAGTACCACGAGAAGGCCTATCTGATGCTGCACAAGCCGGCCGGCACCGAGTGCTCGCAGAAGCCCTCGACCTACCCGAGCATCTACACGCTGCTGCCGTCGCCGCTGCGACTGCGTCCGAACAAGGGCGCGGTGCAGGGCGTGCAGGCGATCGGGCGGCTCGACCAGGACACCACCGGCCTGCTGTTGCTGACCGACGACGGCCAGTTCATCCACCGAATGGGGTCGCCGAAGCACCATGTGCCGAAGGTCTACGAGGTCACGACCAAGCATCCGGTCGATCAGAACCAGGTTGACCGTCTGCTGGCCGGCGTGGTGCTGGACGACGATCCGAAGCCGGTGCGGGCCGCCGCCTGCGAGCTGGCCGCCCCGCAGCACCTGAGCCTGACCCTGACCGAAGGCAAGTACCACCAGGTCAAGCGGATGCTGGCGGCCGTGGGCAACCGGGTCGAGGCGCTGCACCGCTCGCGTATCGGTGCCCTGGCGCTCTCGGCCGACCTGGCACCCGGCCAGTGGCGCTGGCTGCGTGCCGAGGAGGTCGAAGGGCTGCGAACTGCGCGGGCCGGTCAGCCAACGGTCGGCGTGGGCCGTTAAGATAAGAAGTCTTCCTCCGGAATCTCTCCCTTGCGCTCTATTCCTTCACTGACGGGCCGTCTCGCGGCCTTTTTGTTTGTTTGCACGTCGTTTTCGGCCCATGCCGCCGAGCCCCCCCCGGTCTTCGTGCTCAACTCCCTGGATGCCACCGTGAGCGTGATCGAGCCCACCGTCTGGACCGAGAAGATGCGCATACCCACGGGCAAGGAGCCGCACCACCTGTACCTCACGCCCGACGAGCGCTCGCTGATCGTCGCCAATTCGGCCGGCGACTCGCTGACCTTCCTCGATCCGCGAACGGCCGAGGTGCAGCGCGTGGTCTACGGGATCATCGACCCCTACCACCTGCGCTTCTCGCCCGACATGAAGTGGTTCGTCACCGCGGGCAACCGCCTGAACCACGTCGACCTGTATCGCTGGGACGGCAAGGAGCCCAAGCTGGCCAAGCGCATCCCGACCGGCAAGACGCCCAGCCATATCTGGATCGACGGCAAGAGCACCACCGCCTACGTCTCGATGCAGGACAGCGACGAACTGATCGCGGTCGACCTGGCGACGCAGACGATTCGCTGGCGCACCGCCACCGGCCCGATGCCGGCCGACATCTTCGGCATCCACGACGGCAAGACATTGCTGGTCGGCCTGACCGGCAGCGACGGCGTGCAGGTCTTCGACGTCTCGGGCGTTCAGCCGAAGCTGGTCGGAAAGATCGCGACAGGCAAGGGCGCGCATGCCTTCCGCGCTGGCGGCGACGGCGGCCGCAGCGTCTTCGTCAGCAACCGGGTGGCCAACACGATCAGCCGCATCGACCTGGGCACGCTGCAGGTCTTGGAGACCTACCCGGTGCCGGGCGGTCCCGACTGCATGGACGTCTCGGCCGACGGCAAGACGCTCTACGTCACCTCGCGCTGGGCCAAGAAGCTCAGCGTGGTCGACCTCGTGAGCCGCAAGGTGGTGCGCCAGGTCAACGTCGGGCGCTCGCCGCACGGCGTCTGGACGCTCGACCATGCCAAGTCCTGAATGGCCCCCACGCTCCCCCACTGCGTGTGGGTCGCTGCCCCCCGAGGGGGCCGCAGGCCGCCTTGGGGCGGCCCGGCGCCGGCCTAGGCTCGCCGCTGCCGGGCTGCTGCTGGCGGCCTGTGCGGCCGTCTCGGGCAACGTGCTGGCCCAGGGTTGCGCCAAGCCTGTCTACCTGACCTTCGACACCGGCCACATGGGCATCGCGCCGCTGGTGGCCGAGGTGCTTAAGCGGCAGGATGTGCGCGTGACCTTCTTCGCCGCCGCGGAGCGCACGCAGACCGACGGCGACAGCCTCGACAACCAGTGGGCGCCGTGGTGGAAGGCGAGGGCGGCCGAGGGCCATGAGTTCGCCTCCCACACCTACGACCACGCCTATTGGCGCGACGATGTCAAGGGTGTCGAGCCGCGCTTCCGCATTCGCCCCACGGCCGGTGCCTTCGCCGGCCGCGAATTCACCTGGGACGCGGCGCAATACTGCGCCAACATCGCCAAGGCGTCCGACAGGCTGCAGCATGTCACCGGCAAGAAGCCGCTGCCGCTGTTCCGGGCGCCGGGCGGCAAGACCTCGCCGCGGCTGCTGGCGGTGGCCAAGGGCTGCGGTTATGCGCACGTGGCCTGGGCGCCGGCGGGCTTCCTGGGCGACGAACTGCCGAGCGAGAAGTTCAGCAACGAACTGCTGCTCGCGCAGGCCCTCGACAAGATCCAGCCCGGCGACATCCTGCTCGCGCACCTGGGCATCTGGTCGCGCAAGGACCCCTGGGCGCCGGCCGACCTCGAGCCGCTGATCGTCGGCCTTAAGGCCAAGGGTTTCTGCTTCCAGACGCTGCGCCAGCATCCGGCCTACCGCGACTGGATCGCGGCCCATACTTGAACCCTTGGTCGCATTGGTGGATCGCACGTTGATGGATTGGCTCACCGATCATTTCGCGGCCGTGCAGCAGTGGCTGTTCGAGATCGTCGTCCAGCCGCTGGTCTACGCCATCGGTTTCGGCGGCTGGGTCGAGGACGCCTTCGATGCCACCGGCTGGCTGCTGGTCGGCCTGATCCAAATCGCGGTGCTGGTCGCGCTGATCGGCCCGCTGCAGMGCTGGCGGCCGGTCGAGCCGGTCGTCGACCGGCGCGCGATCCGCATCGACATCATCTACACGCTGATCCACCGGCTGGGCCTGTTCCGGCTGGCGATCTTTTTCTCCGTGCAGCCCTTGTTCGATGACCTGCTGGGCATGGCGCGCGCGGCCGGCTGGGGCAGCATGCACCTGGACGAACTCTGGCCGGGCGTGACCGACGTGCCCTGGATCGCGTTCGCGATCTACCTAGTGGTGCTGGATGCGGTGGAGTACCTCATCCATCGCGGCCAGCATCGTTTCCGCTGGTGGTGGGCGCTGCATTCGCTGCACCACTCGCAGCGCCAGATGACGATGTGGAGCGACGACCGCAACCATCTGCTCGACGACCTGATCCACGACGTGATCATCGTCATCGTGGCGCAGCTGATCGGCGTCGCGCCGGGGCAGTTCATCGCCATCGTCGCTTTCACGCAGCTCAGCCAGAGCCTGCAGCATGCCAACCTGCGCCTCGGCTTCGGTGCCCTCGGCGAGCGCCTGTGGATCAGCCCGCGCTTCCACCGCGTGCACCATTCGATCGGCATCGGCCATGAGTCCGGCGGGCCGAAGACGCTCGGCGGCCACAACTTTGGCGTGCTGCTGCCGTGGTGGGACATGCTCTTCCGGACCGTCAACTTCGAGGATCGCTACGACGCCACCGGCATCCGCGACCAGGTCGAGCCCGACGCCCACGGCCGGGTGCGCGACTACGGACGCGGCTTCTGGGCCCAGCAGTGGCTGGGGCTCCGCCGCTTGTTCGGCAGGGATTGAGGACGCCTCGTCACGCGCTGGCGTTATCCTCGGCACCCGATGCGTCTTCTCCTCGATTCCTTCTGGCGGTCGGTCGCCTATTGCCTGCACCCGCGGGTGATCGTGCTRTCGCTGCTGCCGCTGGGCCTGATGATCGCGCTGGCGGCGGTATTCGGCTATTTCTACTGGGACGCCGCGGTCGCCTGGACCCGCGCTGCGCTCGATGCCTGGCCCTTGCTGGCCAGCTTCTGGAGCTGGATCGGTCACTTCTTCTCGGGCGACGTGACGGCCGCGCTGGCGCCCATGGTGGTGGTCTTCGCCGCCACGCCGCTGATCGTGGTGGTGTCGCTGCTGGTCGTGGCCGGCATCATGGCGCCGGCGCTGACGCGGCTGGTGGCCGAGCGGCGCTTCGTGAGCCTGGAGCAGAAGAAGGGCGCTTCCTTCTTCGGCAGCGTGGCGCGTTCGACAGGCCTGACCGTGCTGGCGCTGCTGGCGCTGGTGGTGTCGATGCCGCTGTGGCTGATTCCGCCGCTGGTGCTGATTCTTCCTCCGCTGATCTGGGGTTGGCTGACCTACCGCGTGATGAGTTTCGATGCCCTGGCCGAGCATGCCAGCCCCGAGGAGCGCGACACCTTGCTGCGCGTCCACCGGCTGCCGCTGCTCGGCATCGGCGTGCTCTGCGGCTACCTCGGCGCGGCGCCCAGCATCGTCTGGGCCTCGGGCCTGCTGTTCGCCGCCGCCTTCTTCGTGCTGGCGCCGCTGGCGATCTGGATCTACACGCTGGTGTTCGCCTTCTCGGCATTGTGGTTCGCCCACTACTGCCTCGACGCCCTGGCGCAACTGCGGGCCCAGYGCGCAGCTGCGGCGCTGGCGCTCTCGCCTTCCACCCCCGAGCTGGCCGATGCCAGCGCGGCCGCCAGCCAATGGAGTTCACCATGAGCCGTTCTTTCGGTCTGATCGTCGTCGGCGACGAAATCCTGTCGGGCAAGCGCATCGACAAGCACATGCCCAAGGTCATCGAACTGCTTGCCGCGCGCGGGCTCGAACTGGGCTGGGCCGAGTATGTGGGCGACGTGCCGGTGCGCATCACGGCGGCGCTGGGCCGTGCCTTCGCCTCCGGCGACATCGTGTTCTCCACCGGCGGCATCGGCGCCACCCCCGACGACCACACGCGCCAATGCGCGGCGGCGGCGCTGGGCGTGCCGCTGGCGCTGCATCCCGAGGCAGAGGCGCTGATCCGGGAGCGCATGCAGGACACGGCGCGCGAGCAGGGGACGGTCTACGCGCCCGACCGCCCGGACAACATCCATCGCCTCAACATGGGCGTCTTTCCGCTCGGCGCCAAGATCATCCCCAACACCTACAACAAGATCCCCGGCTTCAGCGTCGGCGATGTCCACTTCGTTCCGGGCTTCCCGGTGATGGCCTGGCCGATGATCGAGTCGGTGCTCGACGGCCGCTATGCCGGCTTGTTCGCACGCGGCCGCGCCGCCGAGAAATCGGTGATCGTCTATGGCGCCATGGAGGCCACATTGACGCCGCTCATGCAGGCCGTCGAGCGCGATCATCCGGGCATCAAGGTGTTCAGTCTGCCGAGCGTCGACCACCCGGAGCATGGGCGCCACATCGAGCTCGGCGTCAAGGGCGAAGCCGACCGGATCGAGGCGGCCTACGCCCAATTGCTGGCGGGCCTGCACGGCTTTGGGGTGCGGCTTGGCCCCGAAATGGTGCGCTGAAGGAACGCGCACCAAACTGGTTACAAATTGCCTTGTTTTGGGCCATGYCCAGGCTGCCGAGGCCCCGCTCGCGGCAGTGACAATGGGCACAGAAACTGCATCCCCAATCCCCATACTTCCAACCACTGTCCATACCAAGGAGAACCTGATGGCCAAGACCGTCGCCGACGTACTCAAACTCGTGAAGGAAAACGAGGTCAAGTTCGTCGATTTCCGCTTCACCGACACCCGCGGCAAAGAGCAGCACGTGACCGTGCCCGTGTCCGCGTTCGATGAAGACAAGTTCACATCGGGCCACGCTTTCGATGGCTCCTCGATCGCCGGTTGGAAGGGCATTGAAGCATCGGACATGCAGCTCATGCCCGATCCGAACACGGCCAACATCGATCCCTTCTTCGAAGAGACTACGCTGATCCTGACCTGCGACGTGGTCGACCCCTCGGACGGCAAGCCCTACGAACGCGACCCGCGCTCGCTGGCCAAGCGCGCCGAGGCCTACATGAAAGCCTCGGGCCTGGGCGATACCGCCTTCTTCGGGCCGGAACCCGAGTTCTTCGTGTTCGACGGCGTGCGCTGGTCCAACGACATGTCGGGCTGCTCGGTCAAGATCGAGTCAGAAGAAGCCGCCTGGAACACCGGCAAGGAATTCGAGCACGGCAACACCGGCCACCGTCCAGCGGTCAAGGGCGGCTATTTCCCGGTKCCCCCGGTCGACAGCTTCCAGGACATGCGCTCSGARATGTGCCTGGTGCTCGAATCGCTSGGCATCCCGGTCGAAGTGCATCACCACGAAGTGGCCAATGCCGGCCAGATGGAACTCGGCACCAAGTTCAGCACGCTGATCCAGCGCGCCGACTGGGTCCAGCTGCAGAAGTACGTGATCCACAATGTGGCCCACGCCTACGGCAAGACCGCCACCTTCATGCCGAAGCCGATCGTCGGCGACAACGGCTCCGGCATGCATGTGCACCAGTCGGTCTGGAAGGACGGCAAGAACCTGTTCGCCGGCGACGGCTATGCCGGCCTGAGCGACTTCGCGCTGCACTACATCGGCGGCATCATCAAGCACGCCCGCGCGCTGAATGCCATCACGAACCCCGGCACCAACAGCTACAAGCGCCTGGTGCCCGGCTTCGAAGCCCCGGTCAAGCTGGCCTACTCGGCCAAGAACCGCTCGGCCTCGATCCGCATCCCGTTCGTAGCCAACCCGAAGGGCCGCCGCGTCGAAGCGCGCTTCCCGGATCCGCTGATGAACCCGTATCTCGGCTTCGCGGCGCTGCTGATGGCCGGCCTCGACGGCGTCGAGAACAAGATCCACCCGGGCGAAGCCGCCAGCAAGGACCTGTACCACCTGCCGCCGGAAGAAGACGCGCTGATCCCGACCGTCTGCCACAGCCTCGACCAGGCGCTCGAGTACCTCGACAAGGACCGTGCCTTCCTGACCAAGGGCGGCGTGTTCACCGATGCGTACATCGATGCCTACATCGACCTCAAGATGCAGGAAGTCACGCGCTTCCGGATGGCCACCCATCCGGTCGAGTTCGACATGTACTACTCGCTGTAAGGCGTGTGTGTTCCGGGCTGCGCCCGGAGCGTTAAAAAAGGACGGCTGCGGCCGTCCTTTTTGTTTGGGCGGGAACATCCGGGCCGGATCGGTTTCGAATTGCATGAAAATGCCGGTTTGCGGCGCACTACATCCAAGACCATGAAGACTCTCACCGTTTTCCTGCTGACCGCCGCGGCGGCAGCCGGCGTGCCCTTGCAGGCCCAGGCGCAGCAAGAGCGCGTCTGGCGCTGCGGCAACGAATACACCAACAACGCGACCGTCGCCCAGCAGCGCGGCTGCAAGGTGATGGAAGGCGGCAATCTGACCATCGTGCAGGGCACCCGGCCGATCGCTTCGGCGGCACCTGCCGCCCCCGGCGCGGCGGTGCGGGCCCCCGCGGGCAGTCCGCGGGTCGACGGCGCCGATCAGCGCGCGCGCGACGGCGAGGCGCGTTCGGTGCTTGAGGCTGAGCTGCGCAAGGCCCAGGAGCGGCAGACCCAGCTGCTCAGGGAATACAACAACGGCGAACCCGAAAAGCAGGGCAGCGAAAGCAAGAACTACCAGAAGTACCTCGATCGGGTGTCCGACATGAAGGCCGAGATCGCGCGCAACGAGGCCGACATCGCCGGCCTTCAGCGCGAGATCGGCCGGCTTCCTCCGGTGAATCGCTGAGCGGATGGCTTTCGGTAAATCGGCGGGACCGGGCAAGCGCTTCCAGGCCTTCGACCTGCTGTCGACCCTGATCGCCGTGGTGAGGGTCGACGGCTCGGTGCTGTTCGCCAACTCGGGCCTCGAGGACGCGCTGGGCACCTCGCGGCGCAYGCTCGAAGGCTCGCAGTTCGGCGCCTGCTTCCACGAACCGCAGGTCCTCCGCACCGCCATCGACGGCGCCAAAAGCAACGATTTCGCGACGCTGCGCTACGAGGCCTTGCTGCGCCGCGTCAACCACGAGCTGATGCCGGTGCTGGTGACGCTGGCGCAGAGCGACAAGGCCGGCGAACTGATCGTCGAGATGTCGCCGCTGGAGCAGCAGGCGCGGCAGGACCGCGAGGAGCGGCTGCTCGACCAGGCGCAGGCCAACAAGGAACTGATCCGCAATCTCGCGCACGAGATCAAGAACCCGCTCGGCGGCATCCGTGGCGCAGCCCAACTGCTGCAGATGGAGGTCGAGTCGCGCGACCTCATCGAGTACACGCAGGTCATCATCCACGAGGCCGATCGGCTGCAGACGCTGGTCGATCGCCTCCTGGCGCCGCACCGGCGGCCGCACGTGGTGGGCGACGTCAACATMCACGAGGTCTGCGAGCGGGTGCGTTCCGTGATCCTGGCCGAGTTCCCGCGCGACCTGCATATCGAGCGCGACTTCGACGTCTCGATCCCGGAGTTCCGGGGCGACCGCGAGCAGTTGATCCAGGCCACGCTCAACATCGTCCACAACGCCGCCCAGGCGCTGGCCGAACGGCGGGCCGCGGGCGACGCGCAGATCACATTCAAGACCCGCATCGCGCGTCAGGTTATCTTCAACAAGCAGTGGTATCGACTGGCACTGGAATTGCATGTCATCGACAACGGACCGGGCGTGCCGGACGCGATCAAGGACCGCATTTTTTACCCGCTGGTGTCGGGCAGAGAAGGCGGGACTGGCTTGGGATTGACGCTTGCGCAGACTTTTGTGCAACAGCATCACGGCGTGATCGAGTGCGACAGCGTCCCGGGACGGACCGATTTCAAGATACTGATACCGCTGCCCTAGCAGCCAAGCAACAAGGAGCTGCATGAAGCCGATCTGGATAGTGGATGATGATCAATCAATCCGCTTCGTGCTGGAAAAAGCGCTTCTGCGCGAAGACCTGCCGACCCGAAGCTTCACGAATACGCGCGAAGTTCTTGCGGCCCTCGAAGCCGCGGCCGACGACGAAATGCAGGGCCCCCAGGTCCTGGTCAGCGACATCCGGATGCCCGGCGGCTCGGGCCTCGATCTGCTCGACAAGATCAAGGCCATGCACCCCGGCCTGCCGGTGATCATCATGACCGCCTTCTCCGACCTGGACAGCGCCGTCTCGGCCTTCCAGGGCGGTGCCTTCGAATACCTGCCGAAGCCCTTCGACCTGCCGCGCGCGGTCGAGCTGATTCGCCGCGCGGTCGATGAAAGCCAGCGCGAGGAAGTGGCCGAGGAACGCATGGCGGCCGCGCCCGAAATGCTGGGCCAGGCGCCCGCGATGCAGGATGTGTTCCGTGCCATCGGACGGCTGTCGCAAAGCAATGTCACGGTGCTGATCACGGGCGAGTCAGGTTCAGGCAAGGAACTGGTGGCGCGCGCGTTGCACAAGCATTCGCCGCGCGCGACCGGCCCCTTCGTCGCCATCAACACCGCAGCGATTCCCAAAGACCTCTTAG
>NZ_JBFUIU010000222.1:0-12181 GCF_056401695.1 Variovorax sp. P4_D9 | reverse complement strand
TTTCGACCCCAGCACAACAGCCACGCGCTCATGCAGCTTGGTCGGCTGCAGATCCATGATGCGTTGGCGGCCGTTGGTCGAGGCGCCGCCGGCCTGCTCGACCAGCCAGCTCATTGGGTTGGCCTCGTACATCAGGCGCAGCTTGCCGGCCTTCTYGGGCTCGCGCTTGTCCCAGGGGTACAGGAAGACGCCGCCGCGCATCAGAATGCGGTGCACGTCGGCCACCATGCTGGCAATCCAGCGCATGTTGAAGTCCTTGCCGCGCGGGCCTTCTTTCCCGGCCAGGCATTCGTCGATGTAGCGCTTCACCGGCGCATCCCAGTGCCGCATGTTGCTCATGTTGACCGCGAATTCCTTGGTGTCGGCCGGGATCTGGATGTCCTCCTGCGTCAGCATGAAGGAACCCTGCTCGCGGTCCAGCGTGAACATCGCGACGCCGGCGCCGACGGTCAGCACCAGCGTGGTCTGCGGGCCGTAGATGCAGTAGCCCGCCGCCACCTGCTTGCTGCCCGCCTGCAGGAAGTCGCCTTCCTGCACGCCGGGCGTGTCTTCGGGCTTCTTGAGCACGCTGAAGATGGTGCCGATGCTGACGTTGACGTCGATGTTGCTCGAGCCGTCGAGGGGATCGAACAGCAGCAAGTACTCGCCCTGCGGGTAGCGGTTGGGCACCACGTAGATGCTGTCCATCTCCTCGCTCGCCATGGCGGCCAGGTGGCCACCCCATTCGTTGGCCTCGATCAGCACCTCGTTGGCGATGATGTCGAGCTTCTTCTGGATCTCGCCCTGCACGTTCTCGCTCTCGGCGGTCCCGAGCACGCCACCGAGCGCGCCCTTGTTGACCGCCTGGCTGATGCTCTTGCAGGCGCGCGCCACCACTTCGAGCAGCAGGCGCAGTTGGCCGGGGATCAGGCCGTCGGCGCGTTGCTGCTCGACCAGGTAGCGGGTGAGGGAAATCTTTTGTTGGGCCATGTAGTTCGGGTTCTTGTGGGTTCAGATCGACAGCGCGCGGCTGACGACTTCGAGCGTGTCCTTGCTCAGGTCGGGCCGCGCGGCCACGCGGGCGATGGCTTCGCGGGCGGCACTGCGATAGGGTTCGGCCAGCTTGCTCCAGCGGTCGAGCGCACGCGCCAGCCGGGCCGCGACCTGCGGGTTGATGGCGTCGAGCTCGATCACGCGGTCGCTCCAGAACACGTAGCCGGCCGCATCCGGACGGTGCAGGGCGGCGGGGTTGCCGCTGCAATAGCTGAAGATCACGCTGCGGGCGCGGTTCGGGTTCTTGATCGAGAAGTCCGGGTGCTTCATGAGCTGCTTGACCAGCGGCAGGATGTCGCCGCCGCGGTCGGGCGCGCCGGCCTGCAGCGAGAACCACTTGTCGATCACCAGCGCCTCGTCCTTGAAGATCTGGTGGAAGCGCGCTAGCGCCTGCGCCGCCAGCGCATGGCCCGAGGACACCAGCGCATTGAGCGCGTTGAAGCGGTCGGTCATGTTGCCGGCGTCCTTGAAGCGCTGCAGCGTCTTGCCCGGCCAGACCACGTCGCCCGAGGCCCGCGCCGCCAGGCCCAGGTGGGTGAGGGCGATGCCGGCCAGCGCGCGGCGGCCCGAGGAGACCGGGTCGGGCGAGTAGGCGCCGGTGTCGCGGTTCTGCTCGTAGGCCTGCTCCCAGTCGGCGAACAACGCGGTCGCGAGCTGGCCGCGCATGGCCTCGCGCACGGCATGCACGCGCTGCGGGTCGACCACTTCGAGTTGCTCGGCGATGTAGGTCTCCGAGGGCAGGGTGAGCACCAGTTCCTTGAAGGCGGCGTCGAGCTGCGGATGGCGCAACACGCAGCGCATGGCGTCGACGAAGGCGTCATCGAGCGGCTGCGCGCCGGCCATCGCCGGTTCGGCGATCGCGCGAACCGCGGCGCGCAGTGCCAGCCGCTGGCCGGCTTCCCAGCGGTTGAACGGATCAGGGTCGTTGGCCAGCAGCGTCAGCAGCTCGGCGTGGCTGTAGTCGTAGTCGAGGATCACCGGCGCGCTGAAGCCGCGCAGGATCGAAGGCACCGGCTCGGCATCGAGACCGACAAAGGTGTACTGCTCGCCGGCGCGCGTCAGCACCAGGGTGCGCGTGCCCTGCGTGGCCTCGGCCTCGCCTTCGAGCTGCACCGGCAGTTCGCGGCCATCCGCACTCAGCAGCCCCAGATTGACCGGGAGCACGAAGGGTTCCTTGGTCGTCTGGCCCGGTGTGGGCGGGCAGCTCTGCACGAAGCTCAGTGTGTAGCTGCGCGATGCCGCGTCGTAGACACCGTGGGCCGCCAGGCGCGGCGTACCGGCCTGGCTGTACCAGCGCTTGAACTGCGGGAGCAGGCGCGCGAGCTCGCTGTCGGGGTTGGCATCGGCGATGGCCTGGGCGAAGTCGTCGCAGGTCACAGCATGGCCGTCGTGGCGCTCGAAGTACAGCGTGATGCCGCGCTCGAAGCCCTTGCGGCCGGCCAGCGTCTGCATCATGCGCACCAGCTCGGCACCCTTCTCGTAGATCGTGACGGTGTAGAAGTTGCTGATCTCGATGTAGCTGTCGGGCCGCACGGGATGCGCCATCGGGCCCGCATCCTCGGGGAACTGGGCGGTGCGCAGCACGCGCACGTCCTCGATGCGCTTGACCGCGCGCGCCGACGCATCGGCGCACAGGTCCTGACTGAACTCCTGGTCGCGGAACACCGTGAGGCCCTCCTTCAGCGAGAGCTGGAACCAGTCGCGGCAGGTCACGCGATCGCCGCTCCAGTTATGGAAGTATTCGTGGCCGACCACGCTCTCGATGTTGCTGTAGTCGGCATCGGTCGCGGTGGCCTGGTTGGCCAGAACGTACTTCGTGTTGAAGATGTTCAGGCCCTTGTTCTCCATCGCGCCCATGTTGAAGTCGCTGGTGGCGACGATCATGAAGCGGTCGAGGTCCAGCGGCAGGCCGAAGCGGGCCTCGTCCCACAGCACCGAGTTGATCAGCGAGTTCATCGCGTGCTCGGTCTTGTCGAGGTCGCCGGCGCGCACGTACACCTGCAGCAGGTGCTCGCGGCCGTTACGGGCCTTGATCTGCTGCTCGCGCGCCACCAGCTTGCCCGCGACCAGCGCGAACAGGTAGCTGGGCTTGCGGAAGGGGTCGACCCACTTGGCGAAGTGGCGGCCTTCGGGCAGTTCGCCCTGCTCGACCAGGTTGCCGTTCGACAGCAGCACCGGATAGGCGGTCTTGGTGGCACGCAGCGTCACCGTGTAGCTGGCCATCACGTCGGGGCGGTCGAGGAAGTAGGTGATGCGGCGGAAGCCTTCGGCCTCGCACTGCGTGAAGAAGGTGTCCTCGCTCACGAACAGGCCCATCAGCTTGGTGTTCTTGATCGGGCAGCAGGTGGTGAAGATCTCGAGCTCGAAGGCCTCGGGCAGGTTGTCGATCACCAGCTGGTCGGCTTCCATGCGGAACGAGGCGCCCTGGCCGTCGACCAGCACGCGCGCCAGGTTCAGCTCGTCGCCGTCCAGGCGCAGCGGCTCGGGCGCCACCTCGGGATTGCGGCGCAGCCGCATGCGGTTGAGCACCCGCGTCTTGGCCGGGTCCAGGTCGAAGGTCAGCTCAACCGTGTCGATCCAGTAGGCCGGCGCGCTGTAGTCCTCGCGACGGATCGCGATCGGTTGGCCTTGGGCATCACGCAGCAGCATCGAGTGTCTCCAGGAAGTTTGAGTTGTTCAGTTCGTCGTAGTCGCGCACGGCCGCGATCACGTGGGGCCCCGCGAGTTCGGAGGCGCTGTGGGTGGTGCAGACCGCCACCGCGAGCATGCCGCCGCGGCGCGCGGCCTCGATGCCGAAGGGCGCATCCTCGAAGACGATGCAGCGCGAGGGCGCCACGCCAATGCGGCGCGCGGCCTCGAGGAAGATCGCCGGCTGCGGCTTGCCGGGCAATCCTTCGTCGCCGCCGACGATCGCGAGCGGCGCCGGGTCGGGGCGCAGCTTGGACATCGTGAAGGCGACGTTGTGCTTGTCGCCCGCGGTGCCGACCGCCACCTTCAGGCCGCGCGCGACCGCGGCCCGGTTGAAGGCGGTGAAGCCCCGTACCTCGCGGAACTGGGCGCCGAAGAGTTCCCGGTAGATCGATTCTTTATGGTGCGTGATCTCGGCGCTCTCGGCTTCGGTCACCTCGCGTCCCATCAGTTCGCAGGCGCATTCGAAGGCCGTGCGGCCGGTGGTCTGCCGCATGAACTTCGGGATGTCGATCTCGACTCCATGACGGATGCCGTACTCGATCCATGCCTTGGCGTGCCAGGGCATGGAGTCGACCATGGTGCCGTCCATGTCGAAGATCAGGGCTTCCACCTTGCGGGTCGCGGCCTGCATCAAACGCCTTGCTTCAAGGACGCCTCGATGAAGGCATCGAGATCGCCGTCGAGCACCTTCTGCGTCGCCGAGATCTCGACGTTGGTGCGCAGGTCCTTGATGCGGCTGTTGTCCAGCACGTAGCTGCGGATCTGGTGGCCCCAGCCGACGTCGGTCTTGCTGTCTTCGAGCTTCTGCTGCTCTTCCTGGCGCTTGCGCATCTCGTGGTCGTACAGGCGCGAGCGCAGCCGCTTCCAGGCCACGTCGCGGTTGCTGTGCTGGCTGCGGCCGTCCTGGCACTGCACCACGATGCCGGTCGGGAGGTGGGTGAGCCGCACCGCCGAGTCGGTCTTGTTGATGTGCTGGCCGCCGGCGCCGCTGGCGCGGAAGGTGTCGGTGCGCACGTCCGAAGGATTGATGTCGATCTCGATCGAGTCGTCGATTTCCGGGTAGACGAAGATGCTCGCGAAGCTGGTGTGGCGGCCGCCCGAGGAGTCGAAGGGCGACTTGCGCACCAGCCGGTGCACGCCGGTCTCGGTGCGCAGCAGGCCGAAGGCGTAGTCGCCCTCGACCTTGATGGTCGCGCCCTTGATGCCCGCGGTGTCGCCCGGGGTCTCGTCCTCGATCTGGGTCTTGAAGCCCTTGCGCTCGGCGTACTTCAGGTACTGGCGCAACAGCATGCTGGCCCAGTCGCAGGCCTCGGTGCCGCCGGCGCCAGCCTGGATGTCGACGAAGGCGTTCAGCGGGTCGGCCGGGTTGTTGAACATCCGGCGGAACTCGAGCTGCTTGATGTCGACCTCGAGCTTGGCGGCGTCATCGGCGATGGCCTGCAGGCCGTCCATGTCGCCGTCCGCCTTCGACATCTCGAAGAGCTCGGTGTTGTCGGAAAGGCCGCTGGTGAGCCGGTCGAGCGTGACCACGACGTCGTCGAGCGACTTCTTTTCCTTGCCCAGTTCCTGGGCCTTCTTGGGGTCGTTCCAGACGTTCGGGTCTTCGAGCGACGCGTTGACCGTCCTCAGGCGTTCGGCTTTGGCATCGTAGTCAAAGATACCTCCGTAAATCGACCGTGCGGGCGCTCAGGTCCGCGAGAGTTGCGCCGATTTGGTTAATTTGCTCTGCATCCATGGGGTGTCCTGACGGTGTTCGGGGAAACCGCGTATTTTCTCATGGTCGGCATGGCCTGGTTCCGGAGAGGGYGAGGGCTGCCCCAATTGCCCTCAGGAGGCCAGGAAGTCCTCAATGAGCCTGGCCACGGCGGCGGGCTGGTCGTGGTGCAGCATATGGCCCGCATCCTCGACCCGCGCGATGCGCGCGTTGGGCACTTTCTTCAGCCGCTCGTGGTACTCGTCCAGCGTGTATCGGCCCTTCCACCAATGGCCGAGGCTGTCGTCCGAGGCCTCGRCCGCCAGCAGCGGCGCCGTGATGGACGCATAGAGCGCCAGCATTTCGTCGACCCGGAACAGGTTGGCGTTGATGATCTTGTGCGCCGGGTCGCCGAGGATCTCCCAGCGCTCGCCGCCTTCGGCGTCGGGCCGGGCGGCCGACCAGTGGGCTGCCAGCCAGTCGGCCTTGTCTTGCGACAGGCGCGGATTGGTCTTCATGAGCCGGCGCGCCACGCCGCCGACGGCCGGATAGGCAGCCAGCGCCATTTCGCCGCGGTGCAGGCGCTTGATTTCGTCGATCCACTTGCCGAAGCGCTGCGGCGCCTGCTCGGGTTTCAGGATCGGCATGCCGAAGCCCTCGAGATTGACCAGTCGGCGCACGCGCTGCGGCCGCACGCCGGCGTACTGCATGACCACGTTGCCGCCCATGCTGTGGCCGACCAGGTCGACCGGGGTGTCGCCGGCGTAGTGGTCCAGCAGCCAGTCGAGGTCGGCCAGGTAGTCGGGCATCCAGTAGTTGTCGACCGGCCCGCCGTCCGTGAGGCCGAAGCCACGCCAGTCGGCAGCCACCACGAAGCGTTCCTCCGCCAGTGCGTCGACCACGAACTGCCAGGAAGCCGCGACGTCCATCCAGCCGTGCATCATGACCAGCGGCGGGYGGGCGGTCCACGGTTCGCCCCACAGGCGCACGTGGTAGCTCAGGTTGCGGACGGGAACGAATTCGTTGCGCGAGGGGCGGAGGGCTTGGTACATCGAATCCGATGATAAGGATCCCGGCCGGGCGGCGCAGTCGACTGCAAGACAGGTCTTCGCCGCAGCAGGTAGCATTTCGGCCATGCAAAAAATCCAACTCGGTCAGAGCGACCWTCACGTGACGCCGATCTGCCTCGGCACCATGACCTTCGGCGAGCAGGTCGACGAGCCCACCGCCCACGCCATCCTCGATCGTTCCCTGGAGCGCGGCGTCGACTTCATCGACACCGCCGAGATGTACGCGGTGCCGGCGCGCAAGGAAACCTTCGGCGCCACCGAGACCATCATCGGGAACTGGTTCGGGAAGAACCCGGGTGCCCGGCAGAAGATCGTGCTGGCGACCAAGATCGCGGGCCCGTCGCGCGGCATGCCCTGGGTGCGAGAGGGCAGCGGCATGACGCCGGCCGACATCGCCGCCTCCTGCGAGGCCAGCCTCAAGCGGCTCAAGACCGACGTCATCGACCTCTACCAGATCCACTGGCCCGAGCGCCACGTGCCGGCCTTCGGCCAGCTCTACTACGACCCGAAGCGCGAGACCTCGACGACCCCCATCCACGACCAGCTCGAAGCGCTGGGCAAGCTGGTCGAGGCCGGCAAGGTGCGGGCGATCGGCCTGTCGAACGAGACGCCCTACGGCGTGCACGAATTCGTGCGGCTGGCCGAGCAGCACGGCCTGCCGCGCGTCGCGACGGTGCAGAACGTCTACTGCCTGATCAGCCGCGCGGCGGAAAACGGGCTGGACGAGACCATGCACCGGCTCGGCGTCTCGCTGCTGGCCTATTCGCCGCTGGCCTTCGGCCTGCTGACCGGCAAGTACGACCAGAGCGGCACCGAGGGCCCGGACGCGCCCAAGGGCGCCCGCATCTCGAGCTACGAATCGGTGCGCAAGCAGCGCTGGGGCCGGCCCGATGCGCTGAAGGCGGCGCGCCGCTACAACGCGCTGGCCCGCGAGCACGGGCTCACGCCGGCGCAGATGGCACTGGCCTTCTGCTACACCAAGTGGCAGGTGGCGAGCACGATCATCGGCGTGACCTCGGTGGCCCAGCTGAACGAAGACCTCGATGCCTGGGGCACCACGCTGAAGCCAGAACTGCTGGCCGAGATTGACAAGGTCCGCTGGGAACTGCGCGACCCCGCTGCCTGACCGACTTGGCCAAGAAAACCCACGTCTCCGAAACCCCCGCCACCCAGCTGCTGCGGGCGAACGGCATCGCCTTCACCGAGCATCCCTACGAGTACCTCGAGCACGGCGGCGCCCAGCACAGCGCCGAGGTGCTCGGGCTCGACCCCTTCACGGTGGTCAAGACGCTGGTGATGCAGGACCAGGACGCCAAGCCGCTGATCGTGCTGATGCACGGCAACCGCACGGTGTCGACCAAGAACCTGGCGCGGCAGATCGGCGCCAAGTCGGTCGAGCCCTGCAAGCCCGAGGTCGCGAACCGCCACAGCGGCTACCTGGTCGGCGGCACCTCGCCCTTCGGCACGCGGCGCGCGATGCCGGTCTACATCGAGTCGACTATCCTCGAGCTGCCGCGCATTGCGATCAACGGCGGGCGCCGCGGCTACCTGGTGGGCATCGACCCCCAGGTGTGCCTGAGCCTGCTCGGCGCCAAGCCGGTGCAGTGCGCACTGGCAGAATAGCCGGTTGCCTCGAACGGAGGCGCCCGGAGAAGCCGTGAGTTCCTATTTCCCCTCGTTGATCGCGATCGTCCTGTCCTACCTGCTGGGTTCGCTCTCTTTTGCCGTGATCGTCAGCAAGTCCCTCGGCATGGCCGATCCGCGCAGCTACGGCAGCAAGAACCCGGGCGCCACCAACGTGCTGCGCTCGGGCAACAAGGGCGCCGCGCTGGCGACGCTGCTGCTCGACGCGCTCAAGGGCTGGCTGCCGGTGTTCCTGATCCACCAGTTCGGTGCCGCCTGGGACCTGGGGCCCGGCACCGCGGCGGTGGCCGGGCTGGCGGCCTTCCTGGGCCATCTCTACCCGGTGTTCTTCGGCTTCCAGGGCGGCAAGGGCGTGGCGACCGCGGCCGGCGCGCTGGTCGGCATCGAGCCCTTGCTGGGCCTGGCGACCGGCGTTACCTGGCTGGTCATCGCGGTCTTCTTCCGCTTCTCGTCGCTGGCCTCGATCGTGGCAGCCTTCTTCGCGCCGGCCTACTACCTGATCGGCGGCCGGATCGCCTGGCCGCTCGACCTCGCGGTGCTGCTGGTGCTGGTGTCGATCAGCCTGCTGCTGGTCTGGCGCCACCGCGAGAACGTCCGCCGCCTGGCGGCCGGCACCGAGTCCAGGCTCGGCGCCAAGAAATAGGAAAAAAGGGAACAACTCATGGCATCCATCCAGCGTTTTCACGTCGGTCCGCGTCTCAGCGAGACCGCGGTCCACAACGGCACGGTCTACCTCGCGGGCCAGGTGCCCGACGACCTGTCGCAGGACATCCGGGGCCAGACCGCGCAGGTGCTGGCGATGGTCGACCGCCTGCTGGCCGAGGCCGGCAGCGACAAGTCGCGCATCCTGATGACGCAGATCTTCCTGTCCGACATCACGGACATCGCCGCGATGAACGAGGTCTGGGACGCCTGGATCCCGGCCGGAAACACGCCGCCTCGCGCGACCGTGCAAGCCGCGATGGCCAAGCAGGGCTACAAGATCGAGATCGTCGTGACCGCGGCGGTGGCCTGAGTCAGAAGCGCTTTTCCAGCACCATCTGGTCGGCGTCGCGGCGCATCGAGAAGCGGCTGATGAAGCTGTTGCCCAGCAGGATGTAGGGCATCGGTTGCTGCGAGACGATGGCATCGACGTCGTAGACCTCGACATCGCCGACCCGCACCGAGGCCAGTTGCAGGCGGTAGCCCTGGGCGACGCCGTTGGCCGTGTTCATGCGCACCGGCTGGCCCTTGCTGAAGTCGAGCCCGATGCGCTGGGCATCGGCGGCCGACATGGCGATCATGGTGGCGCCGGTGTCGAGCATGAAGCTGACCGCGCGGCCGTTGATCGCGCCCTGGGCCATGAAGTGGCCGCCGCTGCCCACCGGCAGCACGATGCGGGTGCCGCCGCCGCCCGAGCCACCGCCGCCGCCGATGCTCACCGGCGTGTCCATGCGCAGCGCGACCCGCTTGCCGCCGGCCTCGACCATCGCCTGTTCGCCTTGCAGGGAGACCAGCTTCACGCCCTGGAAGGTCTCTCCGACCGCCAGCGTCTTGGGCGCTCCACCGTTCACGATCAGGATCGCCCGGCTGCCGATGGTGCCGGTCAGGGTCACCGACTGGGCCTGCGCCCAGCTGCAGGCTGCGGCGAGCAGCAGCGGGATGAGCGCCTTCATGGGGCGATCAATCCCTGAAATTGTTGAAGGTCAGCGGCATGTCGGGCACGTCCTTCTTTATCAGTGCCATCGCCGCCTGCAGGTCGTCGCGCTTGGCGCCCGTGATGCGCACCGCATCGCCCTGGATCGCGGCCTGCACCTTGAGCTTGCTGTCCTTGATCAGGCGCTGGATCTTCTTGGCGGTCTCGGACTCGATGCCGCTCTTGACCTTGATGACCTGCTTGACCTTGTCGCCGCCGATCTTCTGCACGTCCCCCTTGTCGAGGAAGCGGACGTCTACGCTGCGCTTGGTCAGCTTGGCGCGCAGGATGTCCTCGACCTGGACGAGCTGGAACTCGGCGTCACCGATCATGGTGATCTCCTTGTCCTTGAGCTCGACGGCGGCCGCGGTGCCCTTGAAGTCGAAGCGCGTGCCGATCTCCTTGGCGGTGTTCTCGACCGCATTCTTGACCTCGGGCAAGTTGGGTTCACAAACAGTGTCGAAGGACGGCATGAGGTAGAGGCTCCGGCAGCAACAAAAAAAAGGAATGGGCCGCGCACGGTGTCGCGCGGTGTGCGAATGCGACAATTCTCCCATGATCGTGGAGCACAACGTACCGCTGCAGCAGCACAACAGCTTCGGCATCGTCGCGCGCGCCCAGCATCTGGTGCGCATTACGGGTGAGGCCGATGTCGCGGCGCTGCTGGCCGACGCGCAATGGCGTGACGCGCCCAAGTTCGTGCTGGGCGGCGGCAGCAACATCGTGCTGACCGGCGACGTCAAGCCGCTGGTGCTCAAGGTCGAGATCAAGGGCCTCCGGCGGGTCGAGGAGACCGCGCGGGCCTGGATCGTCGAGGCCGGCGCCGGCGAGGTCTGGCACGACACGGTGCGCTGGACGCTCGACCAGGGCTTTCCGGGCCTCGAGAACCTGGCGCTGATCCCCGGCACGGTGGGCGGCTCGCCGGTGCAGAACATCGGCGCCTACGGCGTCGAACTGCAGGACCGCTTCGAGTCGCTCGATGCCATCGACCTGCAGACCGGCCGCGCCTTCACGCTCGACGCGGCGCAGTGCGCCTTCGGCTACCGCGACTCGGTGTTCAAGCACGCCGCCAGCGGCGGCAACGATTTCGGGCTGGCGGGCCGGACGCTCATCACGCGGGTGCGCTTCCGGCTGCCCAAGCCCTGGAAGCCGGTGCTGGGCTACCTCGATCTCGAGCGCAAGATGGACGAGACCGGCAATTTCCAGCCCGCCGCGACGGAAATCTTCGACTGGATCTGCGCCATCCGCCGGGCCAAGCTGCCCGACTGGCGGGTGCTCGGCAATGCCGGCAGCTTCTTCAAGAATCCGACCGTGACGCCGGAGCAATGCGCCGACATCATCGCCCGCGACCCGAAGATCGTTCACTACCCGATGGCCGACGGCAGCATCAAGCTGGCGGCTGGCTGGCTGATCGATGCCTGCGGCTGGAAAGGCAAGTCGGTGGGCAACGCCGGCGTCTACGAGCGCCAGGCGCTGGTGCTGGTCAACCGCGGCGGATCGGCCAACCCGGTGACCGGGGGCGAGGTAATGACCCTGGCGAAGGCGATCCAGACCAGCGTTTATGAGCGTTTCGGGATCCGGCTGGAGCCCGAGCCGGTGGTGGTCTGATACCATTTTGCGTTCAATAGATTAGATATTGATGTCTACCCACGTACTTCAAGGAGTTGTGGATGAAGAGCTTGATCGTTGGGGATAAGCCGACTGTGATGCGCTTGGCAGAACGGCTCAAGCAAGCTGATAGCCATGCGCAGTACCAGCGCATCCAGCGTGCTGATCAGGGCCACACTGGGCAGCTCGGCCGGACAGATTGCGCAGTTGCTGGGTTGGTCAACGGCCACAGTGCATGTGCTGCACTCTCGATGGGCCAAGGAGGGTGATGCAATCTTCGATCTTCGAGGTCGCGGTGGCAGGCACCACCAGCATTTGAGCGCCGAACAGGAGCAGGAGCTGCTGGCACCCTTCGTCGAGCGCGCACAGGCAGGCGGGATGTTGACGGTGGCCAAGATTCAACAGGCCTACCAGAAGCAACTCGGCAAGGCGGTAGCGCCGTCGACGATCTACCGGCTGCTTGACCGTCACGGCTGGCGCGAGGTCGTGCCCCGGCCCAGGCATCCCAAGGCGGACGTCGCGGCACAGGCCGCCTTTGAAAAAACTCCGCCGCCAGGTACGCCAAGAGGTCGTGCGCCAGGCTGAACAGGGTCGCGCGGTGCGGCTGATGTTCCAGGACGAGGGGCGATTCGGATTGCTGGGCACGCCGCGTCGCTGCTGGGCGCCGCACCACATGCGACCTGTCGTCGGCGCGCGCCTGGAGCGCAAGTACATCTACGCCTTCAGTGCCGTCAGCCCGCACGACGGCGTGATGGACAGCCTCGTGCT
>NZ_JBFUIU010000221.1:0-12185 GCF_056401695.1 Variovorax sp. P4_D9 | reverse complement strand
GCCCAACACGATGCGCGCTCGCAATGCCATGGCCTGCGCGGTCTTGCGCCGCAGCGTCAATGCCGTGAGTTGTTCGCGCTCTGCATCGCTGAGCACCAGTTCGCTCTTGGGTCTGCCTCTCATTGCCACCTCGTCGTGTCGACACACTACACGACGGACACAGGCAGACCAAATTAGTTCAACGAATTTATAACTCAGGATACTAGCTCAACGGGGTCTAACTCGGGGAGTCCCACATAGCATCTTTGGAGGACGACGTACGGCCGCTGTGGGCCCACAGCGGCTGTACAGTTTCCTCCGAAGCGGACGTTCAAATCGATATTGTGTGTCAATTTTTGGTCGCTTCAGAAGAGGTATGCCGTTTTGACGTCTGCGGCCCGCTCAGTTCGCTTGGCGGGTCACTTCGAAGTGCACGCCACCAATCTGACCGACGATGTTGACGGCCAAGTCAGCGTATCCGGGTTCGATATAGACCAGTTCCAGGTCGTGATTCAACTTCGCCACTTCACGCCAGTCCATTTGATGCTGGGGCAGGATATCCGCCGGCTTCTGATTCGGGCGCATTGGATAGGGCATGGCATATACCCTGCACTGAGGATGGCCAAGGGCGATGTAGATGGTTTCCACCCAAGCTTGAGATGACATGATATTTTGTTGGTGAGTACTCCCGCACAATGTATCGGCGCGCCATTTCATATTTGTGGCAGAGCTCTCGAAGCTTTCGACCAGTCGACGGTGTTTGAATCGTTGATGGCGTCAACCACAGGATTGGCGACCTACATCGAAGCTTTGGCTGCTCGATGTGCAGTGCTGAAGGGGTTTTCCGAACACTTGAAAGATGGCCCTCTGGACGACATCGGCGGCGGGGATGACGTAACTCGAGTCCGCGCGCTGAGGATTTGAAGATTCGCGCTCAGCGGCCCGTCACTCGACGCGCCACGAGCAGCCATGCCAACGCCCACGCGGCGCCAAAGGCCCAGCCTCCCAGGACGTCGGTCGCCCAGTGAACACCGAGGGCGATGCGGCTCACACCGACGACCAGCGTCATGAGCGCCGCGGTCGCCAGGATATAGAGGCGCTCTGGCATAGGACCGCGCGAACTCGCGACGAGTGCCCCGAGCGTCAGGAACACGATGGCCGAATTGCTCGCGTGACCGCTCGGAAAGCTCAGGCCCGGAGCCACTAGTTCAGCGAATTCAGGGGCGGGACGCAAACGACCGAATGCCGTCTTGAGGATGCTGACGAAGACCGAACCCGTGATAACGGCTGCTGCGACCAGGAAGGCCGTCGACCGGGCAGAAACCAGCACCAGATAGCCGATGCAGATGACAGTGAAAAGCGTAAGAACGGTCGTGCTGCCCAAACCACTCAGGTCCCGCATGACGCTGGCCAGCCACGGATGGCCTGCGCGCAAAGCTTGCGCGCCGTGCAAGAAGTACATGTCGAACGTGCGCGTGTCGCCTTCGACGACCTCGCCGCCGAGCTTGGCGAACGCGAAGGCAAGCAAGACCGCCGCAAGCCCTGCCACCAGTGGCTTGAGCAACGACCGATATCCGTCACGGGGCGAACGAGTGGCCGGCACGATGTCATGGCTGCGTGCAGATTTCACTCAGCCCTCCAGCTTGCTCGCGCGCAATCGAAGAGAGTTGGCGATGACGCTCACCGAAGATAGCGCCATGGCGGCCGCGGCCACGACCGGCGAGAGCAGGATTCCGAAGAACGGATACAGCACGCCGGCTGCAATCGGTATGCCGAGCACGTTGTAGCCGAAGGCAAACCAGAGGTTCAGGCGGATGTTGCTCATCGTTGCCTGCGACAACTGGCGCGCCTTCACGATGCCCATGAGGTCGCCGTGCAGCAGCGTCACGCCCGAACTTTCCATTGCGACATCGGTTCCGGTGCCCATGGCGATTCCGACGTCTGCCGCGGCGAGTGCCGGCGCGTCGTTGACGCCGTCTCCTGCCATGGCGACGACGCGGCCTTCGGCCTTCAACCGCTGCACCACAGAGGCCTTGTCCTCAGGCAGCACCTCGGCAACGACCTCGTCGATGCCCAGTTCCCGACCGACCGCCTGCGCCGTGGTCTTCCCGTCGCCCGTCAGCATGACCACGCGGATGTTTGCCTTCCGCAATGCGGCGATGGCTTGGGGCGTGCTTGCCTTGATGGGGTCCGCGATGCCGACGAATCCGGCGAGGCGGCCATCGATGCCGACGAAAATCACGGTGGCCGCCTTGGCGCTGACGGCCTCGGCCATCGTGGCAAGCGGAGCGACCTCGATGCCGTTCTCGGCCATGAACTTCACGCCTCCGCACACGATGCGGGCGCCATCCACAACGCCCACCACGCCTTTCCCGAGGGGAGAGTCGAAGTCGGTCACGGGCGAGAGCACGAGCTTGCGCTCCAGCGCGTCCGCGATGATGGCGGCGGCCAAGGGATGTTCGCTGGCTCGCTCCACGCTCGCCAGCTTCTGAAGAACATTGCCCGCGTCGAAGCCTTCGACCGGTTGCACTGTCACGACCTTGGGGCGACCTTCGGTCAAGGTGCCCGTCTTGTCGACCACCAGCGTATCGACCTTCTCCATCCGTTCCAGCGCTTCGGCATCCCGAATGAGCACGCCGCTCTGCGCACCGCGCCCGACGCCCACCATGATGGACATTGGCGTTGCAAGGCCCATGGCACAGGGCACAGGGCACAGGGCACAGGGACACGCGATGATGAGCACCGCGACAGCCGCAATGAGCGCATACGAGAACGCTGGACTGGGTCCCCACACAAACCAGGCGACGAACGCGAGCACTGCGACGCCAATGACGACCGGAACGAACCACCCCGCCACCTGGTCCGCCATGCGCTGAATCGGCGCGCGACTGCGTTGGGCGGCGGCCACCATATGGACAATCTGCGAGAGCAAGGTATCGACACCGACCTTTTCTGCCCGCATCACGAAGCCACCGGTCTGGTTGAGGGTCCCCGCGGTGACCTTCGAGCCCGGCGCCTTGGCCACCGGCATCGGCTCTCCGGTGACCATCGATTCGTCGACGGTTCCCTTGCCGTCGGTCAGTTCGCCATCGACCGGCACCTTTTCGCCGGGACGCACGCGCAACGATTCCCCCACTTGCACAGTTTCCAATGGAACACGCTCGTCGGTGCCGTCGGCCTTCACGCGCACCGCCTCCTTCGGGGCCAGGTCAAGCAGCGCCCGTATCGCACCCGAAGTCTTTTCCCGGGCCCGAAGTTCCAGCACCTGGCCAAGAAGCACCAGCACGGTGATGACCGCCGCGGCTTCGAAGTAGATGGCCACCGCGCCGTCAGGACCCCTGAACTCGGCCGGAAAGACCTGCGGCATCACCGTCCCGACGATGCTGTAGACCCAGGCCACGCCGGTGCCCAATGCAATGAGGCTGAACATGTTCAAGCTACGGTTCTTGACCGACGCCCAAGCTCGGACAAAGAACGGCCACCCGGCCCACAGCACGACCGGCGTCCCGAACAGAAGCTGAATCCAGTTCGAGGTCTGCTGCCCGATGAGGTGATGGATGTCCATCAAGTGCGCGCCCATCTCCAGCGCGAAGACCGGAACGGTCAACGCAAGGCCCACCCAGAAGCGTCGGGTCATATCGCGCAACTCGGGGCTGTCGCCAGATTGGGTCGTGGCTACGATCGGCTCGAGCGTCATGCCGCAGATGGGGCAATTTCCCGGGCCCATCTGCCGCACCTGCGGGTGCATGGGACAGGTGTACTCGATGTCCTTGGCGTCCGCGCTTGGCGCATGCTTCGACGAGGSTTGCGCGTGACCGGCGTGCGCGCCATGGTCATGAGGACCGTGATGCGCCATACGCTCATGCATCTTGCCCGCGTCGAGCTTGGACGAGGTGTCGGACGTCATTGGCATCATCTTTCCAGCAATGGTGATGCTGCAGTCTCTACCCTCCCATCATGGGAGGGTCAAGCCAGCATAGGTTTTCGTTTGCTTCAGATTTGAGGCTGCGCAACGAGCAAGTAACCGACCCGCCCGAGGGTCGCCACCAATATGGCCCAGCAAGCCAAGAACAGCGTGCGGTCCCACCATTGCGGTTCGCGACCCCCAGCCTCAAGCCAATACTTGAGCGTCATCCCTGCGCCATGGAGGAGCACACCGGCACCCAGCAGCGGCAATGCGTGCCGTTGCATAGGCAAGGGCGCAAGCAACCCCAGTCCCGCTCCGAGGACGATGGCACCGACCCATGACAACAGCTCGGCGCTCTTGATGAGAGCCGGGCCACTAAGCATGTCGATGCCGACCGCCGCCCCAGACGGGAATGAAGCAAGGCGTCACGGCGGCGTATGCATGCCAAGCGTCCCCGAACTCACGCTCTGAATCGTGTTCCTCGGAAATGGCGAGCCGGACGTACATGAACACCAGCACCGGGAACATCGCAAGGGTCAGCAGCGTCGGCCACTGAAGCAGGAAGCCGAACATGATGAGCACGAACGCGACGTACTGCGGATGCCGAATGCTGCGATATGGGCCGGCTGTAGCCAACTCATGGCGCCGCTGCGCGTGATACAGGACGTGCCACGCCTTTGACAGCAGCATGAAGCCGGCGAAGATGRCAACAAAGCTCAGGATGTGCAGTACCCCTGCGTGTGGATTGCCGTGCTGTCCCGTAAACAGCCACCACAGGTGCCCGGCCTCGTGCCCGAATAGGTTGACACCGGGATACTTGGTACCGAGCCAGCCGGACAACAGAAAAATGGTGAGGGGGAAGCCATACATCTCCGCGAATAGGGCCACGATGAACGCAGAGTAGGCTCCAAAACTCCTCCAGTCCCTCAGCGTCGACGGCTTGAAGAAACTGTAGGCGAACCCGATGAAGATGACGGAGTTCAGGAGCACCAGGCTCCACAAGCCGTAGTCATTGCTCGCGCTGTTCATGGTCGCCTCCCGACGGCTGGTGCCCGGAATGCTCTCCACCGTGACCGTGCCTGTGGTGCATGAAAATGTGCATCAGCGGACAAGCAAGGATGAGAAGGAATGGAAGCCATCCCAGCAGGTGCGCCCTGTGTTCGGTAAGCAGGAAGAAGGCGCCGACGAGAGCGACGACAAGCAAGCCGATTCCACCGGGTGAGCGCCAGAAACTTGGCTCGTGGTCGTGCGTGTCCATCTTGATGCTCCCCGACAGATGTGGCTACTTGGCCGCAGGAGGCATTGCCGCCTCGCGGTCCACCATCATCTGCATCATCATTTGCATCATGGCCATGCGCTGCATCATGTCTTTCTGGCCGCCGGGCATCGAGGACATGCCACCGCCCTGCATCGGCATGCCTCCACCCATTTGGTCCATCATCGGCATGCCCCCGCCCATCTGCCCCATCATCGCCATGCCGTCCTGCATGGCCTTCATGTGGTCCTTCATCAGCGCAGCGCGCTCTGACGGCGTCTTGGCCGCCATCATCTTCTGATGCATCTCCTGCATTGTCTTCATTTGCTGGTCGAACTTGGCCGGGTCGACCTTCGGTGCGGTTTCAGCCGCCGGGTGATGCGCCTCGTGCTCTTCGGCCTGCTTGGCTCCCGAGCCGGGAAATGAGGAGCAGCCCGCAAGCGTGACCGCTGCGGCCGCAGCCAAGATACCTACGAGCTTCATGGTTCTTCACTTTGTGACTTGAGTGCTCGGGACAGCACTCGATGGTTCCACAATGCTCGCAAGGGCTGCCTGCGCCATTGATACAAATCAAGGCCGGATGAGCTAATCCCGGCTCAACCCCTCGAATTTTTGAAGCCTTCCGGGTGGTCCTCGACTATCCGCAGCAGCAGCCGCCTCGCTTGGTCGCAGCGGGAATGGGCGAGGTGCCGTCGATGACAACCGGGCTGTAGCCAGCATCCTTGATGGCGTCGCTCAACTGTTGCGTGGTTGCGGCCGAGGGCTCGACTTCAACGCGATGTGCTGCCAGGTCAATTTGGACTTTGGCGTCCTTGTCGACGCTGGCTACCGCCTTGTTGATGGCGCTCACGCAGTGACCGCAGGTCATGTCGTTTACTTCGAAGGTAGTCATGGCTTTGCTCTCAGGGAGTTTCGATTAGACGAATGTCAACCCTCCCATGATGGAAAGGTCAAGTCGTCGAGCAGAACCCCTAATCAACCAAGCCTCTTCTGACATTGATTGACCTTCCCATGGGGGCAAGCTTCAAAGATTCGGGCTAGGCTCTCCGTAGAGTTCCGCCTCCAAGCTGCCGCCCGTGATGTTTCTTCGCATCTTCCTCTGCAGTGCTCCTGGCTTTCTGCGCCTCTCCCGCCATCAGTTCGCCGACCGCTGCAGCCGGCGCCGTTTTCTCACACCCAGTTCATCTTTGAAGGAGCACTTCCGTGAAGACATTCAACTTGCTTGCAGCCTCGCTCTTGGTCGTTTCCGCCGCCGCAGGCATTCACGCGCAAACGACCTCGGCGGCACCCCAAGGCTCCGCGACAGCGGCGATGGCCTCCATGACCGACGGTGAAGTCCGGAAAGTAGACAAGGAGGCAGGGAGTGACTCTCCGTCACGGCCCCATCGTCAATCTCGAGATGCCCGGGATGACCATGGTCTTTAGGACGGCGGCTTCGAAGATGCTCGACACCCTAAAGGAGGGCGACAAAGTTCGCTTCTCGGCCGAGCGAGTCAACGGTGCGATTGCTGTCACACGAATTGAGGCGGTCAACTAGAGGCGAGCTCTGGGGGTGCCAAGCTGTCGGGCGCGGCGGCTGGCAGTCGCGCACGCATTTCGGGGCCGCCGCACGGCCGAACGGACGGCCGTTCCGACCAGGCAGACAGGTTTGGTCAAGGTCCTCATGCCATCATTCCAATAGCCGTTAGAATGATGGGATGAGAGAAGTCAAAGACCGGCTCTACGAGCAAGTTGCCCGCATTGGCAAGGCCCTCGCCAGCCCGAAGCGCCTCGAGCTCATCGAGCTCCTGTGCCAAGGCGAGAAGACCGTCGAGGTGCTCGCTGCTCAGGCTGAGATCAGCGTCAAGCTCGCCAGCRCCCACCTGAAGGAGTTGCGGCTGGCCCGCCTTGCGGAGACCCGCAAGGACGGCAAGTACGTCCTCTATCGCCTGGCCGGCACGAGCGTGGCCGACCTCTGGGTGACTGTCCGCACCGAGGCCGAGGAGCGCTTGGTCGAGTTGCAGTTCGCGCTGACATCCATCGTCGAACACGGCGACGAGTTGGCAGGGGTCGACCGTGCCGACATCCTGAAGAAGGCCAGGACGGGCGAGGTCCTGGTCCTGGACGTCCGACCCGAAGTGGAGTTCGCCACTGCACACCTGCCGCATGCGTGGTCGATGCCTTTGGCAGAACTCAAGAAGCGGCTCGCCGAGCTCCCCAAGGATTTGCCGGTTGTCGCTTACTGCCGCGGCCCGTTCTGCCTCATGGCCAAGGATGCCGTCGAGTTGCTGCGCAAGAAGGGTTATCGTGCCTTCCACCTGCCTGACGGTGTCGCCGAGTGGCGCGCACGCGGTCTGCCGCTCGAGGAACAGACCTGAGGTATCGGCATGAAGACCTTGGTCATCCTGAACGATGCTCCCTACGGCAGTGAACGCACCTACAACGGCGCCAGGCTGGCCGGTGCCATCGCCAAGCAGGTTGACAACAAGGTTCGCTTGTTCCTCATTGGCGACGCGGCCTCCGCTGCACACCGCATGCAGAAGGTGCCAAGCGGCTTCTACAACCTCGAGGTCATGCTGGGGTCCAGCGTGAACCACGGTGGAATCGTCGGCGTCTGTGGCACCTGCATGGATGCACGCGGTATCACCGTCGAAGACCTCATACCCGGCTCGCACCAGAGCAGCCTCGACGAACTGACGCAATGGACCGCTTGGGCCGACAAGGTGCTGGTGTTCTAAGACAGGAGTCAGCCATGTTTTTCAGGCAAATTGCTGCGGAGAACGCGACGCTTTCTTACTTCTTCGGCTGCGCCGGCTTAGGCAAGGCGGTGGCCGTGGACGTGGTCGCCGGCGATGAAGACTGGTTCATCGCCGAGGCGGAGCGAGTCGGCGTCAAGATTGCCCACGTCATCGACACCCACGTGCATGCCGACCACTACTCCGGTGGCCTCGAGTTGGCCCGTCGCGTCGGTGCGCCGTACTACCTGCACGAGAGCGACAAGGGCCGCGTCCGCTTCGAGTTCGCGCCTCTGACGAACGGCCAGCGCCTCGAGGCTGGCAACGTGCTGGTGGATGTATTGCATACCCCGGGGCACACGCCGGACAGCGTCTGTCTGCTCGTTCGCGACCTGCGCCGGGGTGATGAGCCCTGGTTCGTAATCACTGGCGATACCTTGTTCGTTGGTGCCGTAGGCCGTCCCGACCTGGCCGGGCGAGAGCGGGAAATGGCGGCGCAGTTGCACGACTCGCTGCATGACAAGCTGCTCACCCTGCCTGCCGACCTCGAAATCTATCCCGGTCACCAGGCTGGTAGTGCCTGCGGCGCTGGCCTGTCAGGCAAGCCCGCGTCAACCATCGGATTCGAGAAGCGCTTCAATCCGATGCTCTCGATGTCGCGCGAGGCATTCATCGAGGCATCGACAGCGGAAATTCCGCCGGAACCGGCTGACATGGCCCGCATCATGAACGCCAACCTGCGGGGCGCTATGCCCGGGCCTGAGCTCGCTTGAACATGTCCGACCGCCCCATGGACTACGGCATCCGCGCCAACCTCGCTCAGCTTCTCCAGCAACTGTTGCAGGTCCTTCTGGTGGGCATGACCATCGGGATGATGCGAACCGTGGTCCCGGCACTGGCCGAGAGCGAGTTCGGCGTGCCACGCGGGTCCTTCATGCTGCTGGTCGCGTTCGTCGTCGCGTTTGGCTTCGTCAAGGGCGCGATGAACTTCATCGCCGGACGTCTGGCCGAGCGCATCGGCCGGCGGCAGGTCTTGCTTATCGGCTGGCTCGTGGCCCTGCCGATTCCGCTGCTGGTCTACTTCGCCACCTCGTGGAGCTGGATTGTTGCCGCGACGGTTCTGCTGGGCGTGAACCAGGGCCTGACCTGGTCGATGACACAGACGGCCGCACTCGACATCACACGTGCCGACCAGCGCGGCCTGGTCATTGGACTGAACGAGTTCTCGGGTTACGTGGGAGTCGCYATCGCCGGTGTCGTGACAGGCTATGCGGCGACGCTGCTCGGCCCGCGCACCGGCCTGCTCTGGTTCGGCGCCGCAGTCATCGGACTGGCCACCCTGCTGGCCTGGTCCGCCGTGGTCGAGACCTTGCCCTGGGCCCATGCCGAGGTCAAGCGGCACGCCGACGCGCCTGCGGCACAGGCCCTGCGGCCGCGCTACCCAATGAACGTGAGCGAGCAGCCCACGACGGCGGAGATGTTCGCCCTGATGAGCTGGCGAGACCGCCGGATGGCCGCGCTGTGCCAGGCGGGCCTGGTCGAGAAGTTCGTCGATGCCCTGGTCTGGGCGTTCTGGCCGGTGTACCTGCACCAACAGGGCGTCAGCCTGCCCGGCATCGGATGGATCGTCGGCATCTACGGCTTCACCTGGGGCGGCGCGCAGCTCTTCACGGGCAAGCTTTCCGACCGCGTGGGCCGGCATCACCTGAACGCCTGGGGCATGTGGTTGTGCGGCGCCGGCGTGGCGCTACTGCCGTTGGGTCACGGGTCCGCCTGGTGGGGTGCGTCGGCCGCTATCGCTGGCCTCGGCATGGCCATGCTCTATCCAAATCTCAGCGCTGCGGTCGCCGACATCGCCCATCCGAGCTGGCGCGCGTCGGCCATCGGCATCTATCGCTTCTGGCGCGACCTGGGCTACGGCATCGGAGCCCTTGGCCTTGGCGCTGCTGCCGCCCTCGGCGGCCGGCTCGAAAGCGCGTTCTGGTTCGTCGCCGTCGCCATGCTGCTGTCCGGCGCCGTCCTGTACCGTTGGGGCGAGGAAACTCATCCGCGGCTCAACCCGGCTTTATGACTTCCCACGCTGCGGCTAAGACAAGGAATTATCCCCATGACAAAACTCCTCATCCAAGCGACGCTTGCGGCGCTCATTGCCCTGCCGCTTGCCGTGCACGCCGCAGAAACGCAGCGCCAGGCCGAAGTTGCACGGCTCGGCGCCGATGTGATGCCATTCAGCCTCAGTGCGACGACACACATCTTCACCAAGACGGCAGACGGCGGAACCCAGCGCGTCGTGGCCGAGAACGCCAACGACGTAAAGCAGGTCGCGCTCGTACGCACGCACCTCCATGACATCCAAGCCGCGTTTCTTAAAGGCGACTTCTCAGGACCTTCCCACATCCATGGCGAGGATATGCCAGGGCTGACGCAGCTCAGGGCCGCCAAGCCAGGCCAGGTTGCTATCGCCTACAAGGATGTGAAGGGCGGCGCAGAGCTGAGGTATCGGACCCCTGATGCCAAGCTGGTGTCGGCACTGCATGCCTGGTTCGACGCGCAGCTCTCGGACCACGGAGCAGACGCGATGGCCGGCCACCATCCACACATGCACGACCAAATGCAGAAGCGGTAAGAGGTTAGGCGGCCTGCCGACGAAGCGCTACAAATACGAAATGAACACTCTCACCCACCGTGGCGTGCTGGCGGCCCTCGCTGCCGCGGCGCTCTTCGGCGCCGGTACGCCGGTCGCAACTGCTGCTTGCGCACACCAGTCCTTGGTTGCTGGCGGGCTTTCTTTACCTTGGCTCCGGCGTTGGGCTGTGGGTCTGGCGCCTTATCTCGCGCGCGCCAGATGCTCGGCTCCAGCGGGCCGAACTCGGGTGGCTCGCGGGCGCCGTCGTCGCAGGGGGGATGCTCGGCCCCCTTCTGCTGATGACTGGACTGACCGGCATAGCTGCAGCCGACGCTTCGTTGCTTCTGAACGCCGAAGGCGTGTTCACCGCCCTCCTTGCCTGGTTCGTGTTCAAGGAGAACTTCGACCGGCGTGTTGCACTGGGAATGATTGCCATCGTGGCGGGTGCCGCCATCCTCAGTTGGCCTCGCAAGACAAGTGTCGGCGCCCTCTGGCCCTCRTTGGCGGTGCTGGGCGCCTGCCTGGCTTGGGCGGTCGACAACAATCTCACTCGAAAGGTGTCGGTGGCCGACGCGTCGTTCATCGCGATGACCAAGGGCTTGGTAGCCGGCGCGACGAATCTCGCACTCGCGGTCGCCACAGGCGCGACTTGGCCGTCGACCGGAGTGGTCGCCGGGGCAGCACTTCTGGGCCTGTTGAGCTACGGCACCAGCCTTGTGCTTTTCGTCGTCGCATTGCGCCACCTCGGAACGGCACGCGCGGGCGCCTATTTTTCTGTGGCGCCGTTCTTTGGCGCGGTCCTGGCCATCGGGCTGCTCGGCGAGCCCCTCACCGCGGGGCTGGTTGCGGCGGGCATCCTGATGGCCATCGGCGTTTGGCTGCACCTGACCGAGCGACACCGCCATTGGCACGCTCATGAGCCGCTGGAGCACAGCCACGAGCACGCGCACGATGCGCATCACCAGCATGCGCATGCCGATGGCTCATCGGACGCGGCCCGGCATACGCATTGGCATCGCCATGAACCCTTGGCGCACGAACACGAGCACTTCCCGGACATCCACCATCAGCACCCGCATACTCACTGAGCCGGGCCAAAAGCGGTGGCCTCACCGTTGGTTATCGAGGCTGAGGCCAGTTCAAGCGCTCGCCTTGGCTACAGATGGCTGGTGAACCGGAAGCGTGTTTAACGGAATGCGTAGATACGCGACGCCGTTTTCATCGGGGGGCGGCAGTTGCCCGGCCCGGACATTGACCTGAATTGACGGAAGGATGAGCGTCGGAACATCCAGGGTGGCGTCACGGGCCGTGCGCATGGCGACGAAGGCGTCCTCGCCGATGCCGTCGCGGACATGGATGTTGTGCGCTCGCTGCTCGGCGACGGTGGTCTGCCACCGGGGCTGTCGGGTCGCGGGCGGGTAGTCGTGACGGCTCTGGTGCAAACTTTGGCTTCCGGTAGGCTACCGACCTTTGTGATGTGAAGGCTGAACGTGGCAAAGAAGTTCCAGAGCATGGATGAGCTGTTCAAAGGTCGGCACTTTGAGCGCGAGATCATCGTGTTGTGCGTTCGCTGGTACCTGCGCTTCAAGCTGAGCTTTCGTGACCTGGTGGAGATGATGGCTGAGCGTGGCTTGGTCTTGGCCTGGCTGAGCGTGGCTTGGTCTTGGCCCACACAACGGTCATGCGCTGGGTCCAGCGGTTCGT
>NZ_JBFUIU010000220.1:0-12191 GCF_056401695.1 Variovorax sp. P4_D9 | reverse complement strand
GGCCCAGGCGATCGCCCACGGCTTCGCGGTCCGGCGCTACCTGATCACCTCGGTCGCCGCCACGGTGCTGGGGCTGGTCCAGGCCCACATGCTGAACACCGGCATGAGCACCACCTTCGCGCTGTTCGAGCGCGTCGCCGACACTCTGATCGGCGCCGCTCTGGCCTGGGCCTTCTGCTACGTGCTGCCGTCCTGGGAGCGCGGCCAGATCCCGGCGCTGGTGGCGCGGGTGCTGAAAGCCCAGGCCCGCCACGCCCGGCTCGCGCTCGGACTGGGCCAGCTGCGCTCGGTCGGCGTCAGCCCCGAGCTCGAATGGCGGCTGGCCCGGCGCGAGGCCTACGACAGCCTCTCGGCTCTGGTGCAGGCGACACAGCGCTCGCTGTCGGAGCCGCGCGCCGTGCGCCCACCRCTCGAACCGCTGGAGCACCTGCAGGCCCACAGCTACCAGTTGCTGGCCCAGCTGAGCGCGGTGAAGTCAATGCTGGTGCTGCGGCGCGACCGCCTGACGCCGGCCGAGATAGAAGGCCCGCTGGCCCGCACGGCCCAGCGCATCGAGGCCGCCATCGGCGCCGCGCCCACCAGCGGCCCGATGATGCCCGAGGGCTCACCCGCCACCACGCTGTCCGGCCCGATCCCGCTGCCCGACCCCTTCGACAACGACATCACGCCCTGGCTGCTGCGCCGGCTCGACATGGCCACGGGCATCGCGGCGCAGCTGCGCGACGACGCGGCACGCATCCTGCAGCCGCTTTCGGAAACCACGGAAGACAGCCCCCAGACCGCCCGATGATCCTGCAACTGCTCGCCTACCCGTGGTCGGCTCCGCTGCTCGCCGCGCTGCTCGCGCTGCCGCTGGCGCTGCTGGCGCACCGGGTGGCCGCGCTGGTGCTCGACCGCGTCACGCGCTCGGTGCCGACGCTCCACGCGACGCTGCTGGCGATCAAGCGGCCGGCGCGCTTCGTGCTGCCGCTGCTGGCACTGCAGCTGGTCTGGCAGGCGGCACCCGATGACCTGCGCTTCATCGGCAACGTCCGCCACCTCAATGGCCTGCTGCTGATCGCGACAGCGACTTGGCTCGCGGTGCAGGCGATCAACGGTTTTGCCGACGGCATGGTCAGGCAGCACCCCTCGGACGTGCGCGACAACCTGCAGGCGCGCCGCATCCTGACCCAGACGCGGGTGCTGGCCCGCACCGCCAATTCGGTGCTGCTGGTGGCGGGCGCCGCGCTGATGCTGATGACCTTCCCGGGCGCGCGCCAGGTCGGCGCCAGCCTGCTGGCCTCGGCCGGCGTGATCGGCATCGTCGCCGGCCTGGCGGCCAAGCCGGTGTTCAGCAACCTGATCGCCGGCCTGCAGATCGCGCTGGCGCAGCCGATCCGGATCGACGACGTGCTGGTGGTCGAGGGCGAGTGGGGACGGGTCGAGGAGATCACCGGGACCTTCGTGGTGCTGCGCATCTGGGACGACCGCCGGTTGATCCTGCCGCTCACCTACTTCATCGAGAAGCCGTTCCAGAACTGGACCCGGCACGACTCGCAGCTGCTCGGCTCGGTCTTCGTCTACGCCGACTACGGCATGCCGCTGGCGCCGCTGCGCGCGGAGGTCGAGCGGATCGTCGAGGCGGCGCCCGAATGGGACGGCCGCTTCTTCAACCTGCGGGTCACCGATGCCACCGAGCGAACGATGCAGATCCGCGTGCTGTGCACGGCGGCCTCGTCGGCGCTGGCCTTCGACCTGCGCTGCACGGTGCGCGAAGGACTGATCGAATTCATGCAGCGCGAGTACCCGCAGTTCCTGCCGCGGATGCGGATCGAGGGCGACGGCGCGCGGGCGGCCGCGGCTGCGGAGACGGCGCAGCCCTGAACAGTCAAGCGCCGCGCCGCCCGCGGTCGGCCTTGGGCAGCACGGCCTCGGCGGCCATGCGCTCGGCGCGTGCCTGCAGCAGCCGAAGCGCATTGTCCAGCCGGGCGATGGTGTCGGCATCCAGCGCCCCCACGAGTTCGCCATTGATCTGCGTCACCAGCGGGAACAATTCGTGGTACAGGGCCTGCCCGCGCGCCGTGAGCCCCAACAGGACCTGGCGCCGATCACCGGCCGGATGCTCGCGCGACAGAAGCCCCTTGGCCACCATCGAGCCCACCGCCTTCGAGGTGCGCGCCCGATCGAGCTGCGCATGCTCGGCCAACTGCGAGGAACTCAGTTCCCCGCGGCTGGCCAGCGTGGCGATCAGCCGCCACTCGCGCCGCGTGATGCCGAAGCGGCCCTCGCACAAGCGGATGACCATGCTGCCGCCGACCGCGAGCAGGCGCGACAGACGGTACAGCAGCAGGTCGTCCAGGGGTCGGCGCGGCGCGGTCATCTAGTGGTAAATCCTTGGAATGGTTGATTTGATCAATCGAATGCCGCGACTCTAAAGTCAATCGCAAGGAGACAAGGCCCCCATGCACCACGGAATCGACCGCCGCCACCTCCTGGCGGCCCTCGGCGGCCTCGCCCTTTCGTCGCTGGCGCGCGCCCAGGCCTTCACGCCAGGCCATCAAGGTGCTGATCGGCGTCCCGGCCGGCGGCACCCAGGACGTGCTTACGCGCGCCATCGCGCAGGAAATGCGCGACTCGCTCGGCCCGCTGATCATCGACAACCGATCCGGCGCCGCCGGCCGCATCGCGGTCGAGGCGGTCAAGAACGCCGCGCCCGACGGCCGCACGCTGCTGCTGGGTACAGCCGGCATGATGACCATGTTCCCTGGCGCCTACCGCAACCTCTCGTACGTCCCGATCAAGGACTCGTGCCGATCATCAACGCGGCCCGCTTCGAGCTCGCGCTGGTGGTCGGCAAGGACGTGCTCGCCAACACGCTGCCCGAGTTCCTGGCCTGGGCCAAGGCGCAGGGCGACAAGGTGAGCTTCGCTTCCTACGGCKCCGGCACGCCCTCGCACTTTCTCGGCGAGATGCTCAACCGCGCAGCCGGCCTACACGCAGCCGGCCTACAGATGGTCCACGTGCCCTACCGCGGCTCGACCCCGGCGCGCCAGGACGTGATGGGCGGCACCATCCCGGTCTACTTCGACCCCATCGGCGGCGCGCTGCAGATGCTGCCCACCTCGCCGCTGATGCCCGACCTGCCGACCTTCACCGAGGCCGGCCTCAAGAGCGTGGTCGCGACCGCCTGGTTCGCGTATTACGCGTCCCTGAAGACGCCGCAGCCGATCGTCGACAAGCTGCGTGCCGAATTCAACCGCGCCGTCAATTCGCGCGAGATGCGCCAGCAGCTGGTACAGAACGGCATGTACCCGGTGGGCGACGGCCCCGAGGCGCTGTTGAAGACAATGCGCGAGGACACCGCCCGCTGGGGCGGGATCATAAGGCCGTGAATTTCCAGGCCAACGACTGACCCTGCCTCGCATCGGAGCCCCCATGTTTTCTCGTCGATTGATCCCCCGCCTCGCCGCCGCGCTCGTTCTCGGCGCAGCCACCCTGGGGGCCCAGGCCGAGGCCGTCGAGGGCGGGCCGCTGCGCATCGTGGTCGGCTATGCCGCCGGCGGCGCCACCGACCGCGTCGCGCGCATCGTCGGCGACAAGCTGCAGACCCGGCTGGGCGTCCCGGTGGTGGTCGACAACAAGCCCGGAGCCGGCGGCCGTCTCGCGGCCCAGCAGGTCAAGGCCACGCCGGCCGCCCAGAACGTGCTGATGCTCGCCAACCCGGCCGTGATGGTGATCGCGCCGCTAGTCTTCAAGGACAACGGCTACGACGCCGAGCGCGACTTCGTGCCGGTCTCGCACGTCAACGACTACGAGTTCGCGCTGGCGGTGTCGACCGCGGTGCCGGTGCGCGAGCTGTCGCATCTGCTGGCCTGGATGCGCGCAAACCCCGAGAAGGCCAACTTCGGCGTGCCGGCGACCGGCAGCCTGCCGCACTTCTTCGGCCTCATGATGGGCGAGAAGGCCAAGGTGCGGGCCGAAGTCGTGGGCTACCGGGGCTCGGGCCCGCTGTTGACCGACCTGATCGGCGGCCAGGTGCCGATCGCCTTCGACACCTTCGACGTCGACCTGCCGCAGCACCAGGCCGGCAAGATCCGCATCCTGGCGGTGTCGGGCGCCAAGCGCTCGTCCTTCGCGCCCGAGATCCCGACCTTCAGGGAAGCCGGTCTCGACCTGGTCGCCACCGGCTGGAACACCTTCTTCGCCCCGGCCAGCATGCCCAAGGACAAGGTCGCGCTGCTCGCGCAGGCGATCCGCGAAGTGATGCAGGACTCGGACACCCAGCGCCGCTTCAAGGACACACTGATGACGCCGGTGGTCAGCACCCAGGCCCAGACCGAGGCCATGCTGAAGGCCTACCGCGCGCAGTGGGCGCCGGTGGTGCAGAAGTCCGGCTACCAACCCTGAAAAAAATGCAACGACCCAACATCATCTTCATCGTCGCCGACGACCTCGGCCTTGCCGACCTCGGCTGCTACGGCGGCCGCGACGCCGCCTTCGGCCCGGTCTCACCGGTGCTCGACGGCCTGGCCGCGAAGGGCATCCGCTTCACGCAGGGCTATGCCAATTCGCCGGTGTGCTCGCCGACCCGCTTCGCGATGATCACGGCGCGCTACCAGTACCGGCTGCGCGGCGCCGCCGAGGAGCCGATCAACAGCAAGAGCCGCGGCAGCGCGACGCTCGGCCTGCCGACCGATCACCCGACCCTGCCCTCGCTGCTGCGAGGTGCCGGCTACCGCACGGCGCTGGTCGGAAAGTGGCACCTGGGCTTCCCGACGAGCTTCGGTCCGCTGCGCTCGGGCTACGAAGAGTTCTTCGGCCCGATGTCCGGCGGCGTCGACTACTTCACGCACTGCGATTCGAGTGGCCGGCACGACCTCTGGTCCGGCGAGGAGGACTGCCCCCAGGAGGGCTACCTGACAGACTTGCTGTCGCGCCGTGCGGTCGACTACGTCCAGCGCATGGCGCAGCAGGACGCGCCCTTCTTCCTCAGCCTGCACTACACGGCGCCGCACTGGCCCTGGGAGACGCGCGACGACGCGGCCAAGGCGCCGGCCGTGAAGGACAACCTGTTCGACCTCTCGGGCGGCAACATCCACACCTACCGCCGCATGATCCATCACATGGACGAGGGCATCGGCTCGATCATGGCGGCGCTCGAGAAAAACGGCATGGCCGACAACACGCTGGCGGTGTTCACCAGCGACAACGGCGGCGAGCGCTTCTCGGACAACTGGCCGCTGGTCGGCGGAAAGATGGACCTGACCGAAGGCGGCATCCGGGTGCCCTGGATCGCGCACTGGCCGCAGGCGATCACCGCAGGCACGGTCAGCGAACAGCAGTGCATGACGATGGACTGGTCGGCGACGATGCTCGACGCCGCCGGCGTCGCGGCCGATCCTCGGTACCCGCTCGACGGCGTGTCGCTGCTGCCGGTGCTGCGCGATGCGGGCAAGACCTTCGCGCGGCCGCTGCACTGGCGCATGAACCACCGCGGCCAGCGGGCGCTGCGCGACGGCGACTGGAAGTACCTGCAGGTCGACGGCAACGAGTACCTGTTCAACATCCCGGCCGACGAGCGCGAGCGGGCGAATCTGGCGCGCAAGGAGCCGGAACGACTGGCGGCGATGCGCGAGGACTGGCTGGCCTGGAATGCGACGATGCCGCCGATTCCCGAGGATGCGACCGTGAGCCTGGGCTATTCCGTCAAGGACATGCCGGGGCGGTAACTCACCCCCAGGTTGGGCTCCCTTCGAGTAGCCCGCCCACCCCTGCCGGGGGCAACACCGGCGGCCTGGCAAAGCCAGTTCCGCGTTGTTTCATCAACGGGCCTGGCTGCGCCGGCCGTCAAAAGGCCCGCCGAAGCGAGGCTTCTTTCTGGCGACCGGCTTGATCAGCTGGCTTGCAGGGCCTGCGGGGGGCGCTGGGCCGAGGCGCGCAAGAAATGGACGGTGCGAACCAGGGTCCAGAAGGCGGCGCGCAGGCGCTTCAGGGCCGGGGCGAACACCGAGGGCTCGTTGCGGCCGAGGTGGCTGGCTTCATCGTTGGCCAAGTCACGCTCGAAGGTGTCGGTGAACTTGGGGTTGCGGGGGAAATAGGCAGTGGAAGCGGTCATGGGGTCTATTTTAGGGGTTTACCCTAGTTTTCAAGCACCCGCGAGGCCATAACCACGTGGCCGGAACGGCATTTCGTCACGTTTTGCTGCCCTCCCTGGCGCTGAAGGCCTATTGCACGGTCAGGATCAGCACCATCAGCAAGCCGACCAGCGACAGYCCCGACATGGACTCGCCCAGCAAAGGGTCACGGCCGTCAGAGGGCAATCTTGACTTCAAGACAAATAGAGGTTTGCAGATGGGCACGCAGCGACAACCGGACGCAGTGGATGCCATCCTGGCGCAGTGGCATCGGGAGCGGCCCGACCTGGACGTCACGCCGATGGGTAAGATCGGACGCATCAACCGCTGCTCGGCGCTGCTGCAGCGCAGGCTCGAAAAAGCCTTCTCGGCCTTCGCGCTCACTCACTGGGAATTCGATGTGCTGGCCACCCTGCGCCGCTCAGGCGCGCCGTTCCGGCTGACGCCGACCGCGCTCTTCTCGGCCCTGATGGTCAGTTCGGGCACCATGACCCATCGGCTCAAGGGCCTCGAAGGCCGCGGCCTGTTGCAGCGCCTGGCGCATCCCGATGACGCCCGCAGCCTGCTGGTGCAGTTGACGCCCGACGGACTCGCGCTGATCGATCGCGCCGTGGAGGCGCACGTGGTGAACGAGCCTCGGATCCTGGCCGCCTTCAAGGCATCGGACCTGGTCACGCTCGACGCGCGCCTGTCGAATCTGCTCGCGCTGCTCGAATCTCCCGGCGATTGACCCCAAGCACCCGCACCGGCATGCACAGCTCGCACTCGAATGCCCCGGTCTCCGGGTCGATCACGAAGTCATTCCCGTGCACCTCGATCGACGGCGCCTCGTCGGCCTGGTAGCCGCTATCGGGCAGCCAGTCGCAGAGCTGGACCCAGGCGCCATGGATCTCGGCCGACGTGCCCGCGAAGCGCACGCAGGCAAAGCGCCCTCCCCTGAGCGTCTGAACGCCGACCTCGCCGGCGGGACGGAAATCGGCGTCGASCTCGACGCAGGCGTCATAGCGGCACATCGACGGTGGCGCGAGGCGCGCCGGCGCGAGAACCCCTTGGGCCAGGCCTGCTCATCCTGGCGGAAGGCATCGATGATTGCTTGATGGTGCTTGCGGTCCGCTTGATGAATCTTGCGCAACTGCAGGCGACGCCCCTCCGCCCAGGCACGGAACGCGCCGCGCCGCCAGGCCGTCGGCGTCACATCGAAACGGGCACTGAATGCGCGGCTGAACACCGCCGCCGAACCGAAGCCGACATCGAGCGCGATCGCCAGCACCGTTTCGGGCGGCCCAACAGCAGCCGAGCTGCCGCCACCTCCAGCCGCCGCCGCCGTACCCGGTCGGCCAGCGTCTCGCCGGTCATGGCCTGGAACACACGATGGAAGTGCCAGGCGGAAAAGTGCGCCACCGAGGCCAGCGCCGCCAGATCGAGCGGCTCCGACAGATGGACAGATGGCTGTCGATGTGATCGGTCACGCGGTTGATGCGCGCGACATGGGCACGGCGCGGGTCATCCAAGACTTGACTCAGATACAATTTAGATATATCTTTATAAAATCAGATAACGAACAGAAGGACATCTTCCATGCGAGCTCACAGAAGCTTTTTACACGGCAACCCGCGCGGCGAACACGGCGACGGGCTGGGCGGCGGACGGGCCGGCGCGATCGAGCACCGCGGCGGGCGCGGCGGTGGCGGCGGTCGGATCTTTGGCCACGGCGGCCTGCGATTCGTGCTGCTGCAGTTGATCGCCGACAAGCCGAGCCACGGCTATGAACTGATCAAGGCCATCGAGGAGCGCCTCGGGGGCCGCTACAGCCCGAGCCCAGGCATCGCCTACCCGACCCTCACGCTCCTCGAGGAGTTGGGCTATGTCAGCGTCGATGCCGCCGACGGTGGCGGGCGCAAGCGCTACAGCGTGACTGCGGCCGGCCTGGACTTCCTCGCCGCCAACCGCGCGACCACCGACGAGATGATGGCCCGCATGTCGAGCGGCGTCGATGGCGCCGGCCCACGCGCCGGCCGGCCGCCGCAGGTGGTCCGCGCCATCGAGAACCTCAAGCTCGCGATGCGCCTGCGACTCGCCGCGCCCCTCACCGAACAGCAGGCCCACGAATTCGCCGCAGTGCTCGACAGCGCTGCCCAGCAACTGGAAAAAATCTGAACCCATGCCCCAAACCTCGACCGTCCCCTCCGCCCCCGACCGCCTGCCGCGCCGCGTGCGCCACGAACTTCGCTTTCGCAAGCTCGAGGTGCGGGCCGTGCGGCGCATCACGCCGCACCTGATCCGCATCACGCTCGGCGGCGACGAACTGGCGGGCTTCGACAGCCCCGGCTTCGACGACCACGCGAAGATCTTCTTCCCGGACGCAGTGACCGGAAAGCTCACGGTACCGACGCCCGGGCCCGAAGGCCCGATCTGGCCGCCTGGCCAGAAGTCGGCGATGCGCGACTACACGCCGCGCCGCCACGACGCCGCCGCCGGTACGCTCGAGATCGACTTCGCGCTGCACGATGCCGGCCCGGCCACGCAATGGGCCGAGTCGGCCCGCCCCGGCGAGATGGTTGGCRTGGGCGGACCCCGCGGCTCCTTCATCATCCCGACCGCCTTCGACTGGCACCTGCTGATCGGCGACGACACCGCCCTGCCCGCGATCTCGCGGCGCCTGGCCGAACTGCCGCCCGGCGCCCGTGCCGTGGTGCTGGCCGAAGTCGATGGCGAAGCCGACCAAATTGCCTTCGACACGCAGGCTTCGCTCGCGCTGCAATGGGTATACCGGCGCGGTGCCGAGCCCGGCACCGGCTCGCCGCTGCTCGATGCGCTGCGCCAACTGAATCTGCCCGAGGGCGATTTCCACGCCTGGGTGGCCTGCGAATCAACTGCCGCCAAGACGATCCGCGCCCACCTGGTGGGCGAACGCGGCGCCCATCCGAAGTGGGTCAAGGCGGCTGGCTACTGGCGCCGCGGCGCCGCCGCCACCCACGAGAAGCACGACGACTGAGCGCGCAGCCCCCGACCAAATGCGCTAAGGCGCACGGCGGTTTGACTGTCTGATGACGGTGCTGGAAAATGCCTCTCCTTGAGTACCAATGACTTAGTAGTCGATTGAACCAAGGGAGAAAAAGATGAGCGTCGAACCTGCACACTGGCAGTTCTTGATTGCCATGTTGACCGGGGCGCTGCTGCTTGTCGGCGCCATGTGGGCCTGGCGGCGCATGGCGATGCGCCGCGAGGCCGAGCGCCGCATCGAAGCCGCAAGGGTGCGTTCGGGTCATGTCCCGCTGGAGATCCCGACCGTGCGCGGCGGGCTCGGTGCCACGGGGGACTCGGTTCCCGACACCCTGCCCGAGTGGTTCATCCAGGGCAAGGGTGAACACGCCATCGTCGACGAAACGCCACGCATCCGGGTTCGCTACGTCGACGGCCACGACCGCAAGATCGAGTGCACGCTGCAGGTCGACCTTCTGGACCTGCAGAAGAAGATCATCATCGGCCACGGGGAACTCCCCGGCGACCCGCGGCGCCTGCCGCTCCACCGCATCACGTCCGCCCGCATCGCCGATTCGGGCCAGCGTTTCAACATCGACACCTGGGTCGAAGCGGTGCGCGTCGCCCGCCGCCGCCGCGGCCAAGCCTGAGCCGGCGTCGCCCTCGGCTCAGCCCGCAACCCGGATGTGATCCGGTGCCAGGCCCTGGCGATGCCGCTGCCACATCGCATCGAAGGCCGATTCGAGCCGCCGCGCGAAGCGCTCGGAATCGAAAAGCGGCGAGTTCGTCCGCTGATGCTGCAGCCGCTCGCGCAGCGCGGCCAGGCGGGCCGGCGAGGTCGCAAGTTCGAGTGCGAGACCTTCGTACGCCGCCACGCCGCGAGTCACGAGTTCGGGCAACCCGATCGCCGCCAGCAGGCTGGCACCGACGCGCGACGGGAAGGTGGCTCCGGCCAGCGTCAGCACCGGGACGCCGCCCCACAGCGCGTCGCTGCAGGTCGTGTGCGCGTTGTAGTGGAAAGTGTCCAGGAACAGGTCCGCGTGCCGGTGGCGCGCCAGGTGGTCGGTCAGCGGCATGCGCGCGGCCCAGACGATGCGCTGCGGATCGACGCCGCGCCGGGCGGCCTCGGCGCCGAGCGCGCGCTGGGCCTCGTCGTTGCTCTTGAGCAGCCACAACACGCTGCCGGGCACGGCGTGCAGCAGGCGCATCCAGACATCGAACACATCGGGCGTGATCTTGTGAATGTTGTTGAAGCAGGCGAACACCAGCGCGTCCGGTGGCAGGCCCAGTTCGGCGCGGCTGCCCGGATCGCTGCCGATCGCCTTGGTGTCGTCGTTGGGGAAATAGCTGTCCGGCAGCCACACCACCTTTTCGGCGTAGTGGCAGAACTCGTCCTCGGGAATGACGGTCGCGTCAGCCAGGATGTAGTCCATGAAGTCGCAGCCCATCGATCCCGGAAAGCCGAGATAGTTGACCTGCAGCGGCGCTGCGCGGCCGGCGAAGATGTTGGACCGGAAGCCCTCGGTGAAGCCGTTGAGATCGACCGCGATGTCGATGCCGGCGGCTCGCGCCAGCGCCGCGATCTCGGCGTCGCTGCGCTCGGAGACATTGCTGAAGTGCTCGAGCGCCTCGGCGACGCGCGCGCCTACGGAGTCCAGTGGATGCGACCCGAGCGCGAAGCCGAAAGTCTCGAAACGGCTCCGGTCATGGCATTCGAACACGCGGGCGAGCAACTGCGACGTCGGATGGTTGCGGAAGTCGGACGAGAAGTAGCCCACCCGCAGACGCCGGGCCGGATCCCGAGGCTCGACGGCGCGCTCGGCCGCCGGCTGCGGCGGACACTGGTCCTGCGCATAGACCCGCGCCGAGCGCAGCAGGGTGGGGGGGCCAGCGGGCACCGGCATCAGGGTGAAGGGGGTCGCCGCCTTTTCGCCGGCATCGACCCGGGCCACCGCCTGGCCCACCTGCTGCGCCCAGTCGTCCCACCGGCACACCGCCATCGCGGCGTGCAGCCGGTGGCCGGCCAGATAGTCCCATTGCGGCGCCAGCTGTTCGACCCGGTCGTAACACGCCAGCGCCTCGGCCGGCCGCTTGAGCAGGGTCAGCGTGATGGCCTGGTTCATCCAGGCCGGTACGTCCTGTGGGGCCAGCGACAACGCGCGACGATAGCTTTCGAGCGCTTCGGCGCCGCGGCCGATTTCGGTCAGCGCGGCGCCGCGATCGCTCCAGTCGCTCACGCGCCCAGGATCGAGCACCAGCGCGCGCTCGTAGTGCTGTACGGCGGCGCCGAAGCGATGCAGGGCGGCCAGCGTGCCGGCGAGGTTGGACTGGAGCTCGGGGGAGCGGGGATTCAGGCGCTCGGCGCGGCCAAAGGCATCGAGCGCCTGATCGTGTTGCGACAGGGCGCCGTGGGCCACGCCCAGTTCGTGCAGTCCTTCGAAGAACGGGCCCGCCAGCTTGAGCGAGCGGCCGAAGGAGGCGATGGCCTCCCGGGCTCGGCCCTGCTGCAGCTGCACGCGTCCAAGATAGAACAGCGCCTCCGGGGAGCACGAGGGCAGCGCCGCGGCCTTCTGCAGCCACTCCTCGCAAGCGCCCAGTTCCTGGCGGTTGCCGCAGATGTAGGCCAGCAACTCGCAAGCCCGGGCGTTGCGGGGATCGCGCTCGATCGCCTGGCGCAACAAAGGCTCGGCCAGGGCGATCTGCCCGGCGCGGAAATGCTGTTCGGCCTGGGCTACCAGTTGCATCGTCGTTAGGTCCAGCGCTGCGAGGGACACGGAACGGCGGCCGCAGCGCGAGGCAGCCCTTCCAACATGAATGACGCCCATTTGGGCCGCGCCATTGTGCAGCCCCGTCTGCTTTCAAGACAACCAAAGGTCTGAAACGAAACTGAGCTATTCGATCCGCTGCGCATGGTCGGCCTGGGGCGGGCTCACGTCGACGGCGTGCTCGGCTCCGCGAATGTCCCCCGGCCTGCGGCCTCCTCTTTATCGCTGCGCAGAGCACACCATCGACGTGATCCGTCAAAGCGGTGGTTGATCGTCCAGCACCACACCGCCTTGCTTGTCTCAAGTACCGGACCAGGGCATCGTCTTGTCA
>NZ_JBFUIU010000219.1:0-12196 GCF_056401695.1 Variovorax sp. P4_D9 | reverse complement strand
GTACAGGAGCTTGCCCTCGTCGATTGAGGCCTTGGAAAAATAGATGCTCGCGTCTGTGATCGAGCGGGTGCCGTGGATCCCCCAGGCGAGATCCTCGGGCAGATCCTTCGGATTGGTGCCCTCGATGAGCACCAACGTGTCACGGTAGTTGATAACCGACGGCCGCTGGTTAGCCAGGAGGAAGGACCGGAAAAAGGTCGCACCGTGCGCGCGGCCGATGCGCTTCTCYGTCTTCGACGGGAGGACAACTGGATGCTTCATTGGTCGATCAGAGAGTGAGGGGACGAATGGCGAGCGGCAGCGCGGATCCGCGGGGCGCAGCGCTACGCGAGGCGCCAGGAACGCGGCCGCGCCGGTTGTACTGCGTGCCGGGCACAGGCATCGGAGCGCGCCGCTCGAAATCGCCGCCGCGAACCTGGTGAACAAGCGTCGACACACGTTCCAGCGTCTCGCGCGGGTGCGGCATCGACATCACCTTGCGCAGTAGGAGCGCGATGACCATGCGCGAGCCGCCTTCGGACTTGTCCATCCAACGGTATGCGGTCGACGACGAGCGGTCCAGCGCAGCGGTAAAGCGAACCGAATAGTGCGTCTCTGCGAAAGCGCGGTCCTCTTTGGTCGTGCCGAACTTGTCGATCAGGGAACCGTACATCACCTTGAAGACTTCGTCCGCGCTGTAGCCACGCCACGGAGCGGGCGAAGGGCTCAACTCGTACAGGCGGGCGAGCAGCTCCACGTCGAATGGCACGACGCGCGACGAGCGAAGCAGCACCGTGAAGGCGAAGCGGTTCTGCAGGCCAAGCGCCGAGGCGAACTCCGAGGAGTTCAGGCCGAAGCGCTTGCTCAGCACATCCAGGTCGCGGCCGGTGAAAGGCCGATCCGTCCAAGGCTTCAGGAGCTCCGTGTGCTCGAGCTCCATCTCCTTCTTGATCGTGGGCAGGCCCGGGCGCTTCGGGCGGCCGCGGGTCGCCTTCGCCGCTGCCTTGGCCTCCTTGCGGGCCAGCCGTTCGGCGAGCTTGTCCGCCTCGCGTTTCTTCTTCTTCTCTTCGCGCGCCAGCAGGCGAGCTTTCCGCTCGTTCTGCTTCTGGAGGAGCCGATCAGCCCGCAGCTTTGCCTTTTCCTGTTCCTTCTGCTCGCGCGCCTGCTGGCGTGCCAACAGCTGCTTCTCGGACAAGACGCGAGGCTTGCTCACGCGCTTTGCCGGAGCTGCGGCCTTGGGCGTCTTCGGCTTGACCACGGCCTTCGCGCTGGCGCGCGGCTTCACGGTGGTCTTTGCAGGGGTCTTCTTAGCCGCGGGGGCGCTCTTGTTCATGCTCATTATTTGAAATCAGTGATGCCTTCAGGCTGGCGATTCGCTCCGGGCTCGGGCCCTCGGCTGCAATCTCGACGTCCGGATCGACCTCGATGGCCATCTCCAGGCGCTCCGCAGGGATTGGAGCAGCAGGCTCCTGCGGCGCTACCCGATCAAGCCTGGCGGGCCAGTCGGGCAGCGCGTCGCCTACCTTCGCTCGATTCGCGATGTCGACGACGTCCAGGCCCTGCTGCTTGAGCGTCAGTAGGTAGTTCTCGATCTTGCCTCGAAGCTCGGTCGCGCTCTGAGCCTGTGCGCTGCGCTCGGCGTGGAGGCGACGGATCTCAGTGCCCTGCAACCCGCCGGCATCGGAACTGGCGAGAACTTGGACAAGCAACTGTTCGGCGGGTTTGTCGCCCACCGCAGCCAAGGCGACCAGCTGAGCCTGAATCTGTTGGTCGAGGGCTCGCGTTTGAGCTTCGGAAACCACAACCTTGGAAACGTGGTCCTTGAGCAGCGAAACCGCCATGGTGATGACAGTCTCTTTAGGATCCATCTTCTCAAGATCCGGATGCTTCTCGGCGATCTCCTCCACCATACCCTGGACCGTGTCTGCGCCCACCGGGAGCTTGGCGCCGGCGTATGACGCCGGAAATCCGAAGCGGCCTTTTAGCTTCACATGCGATGGTCCACCTTCGTCGGCTGACGACGGCACCCTGTCGTCATCGTCATGCCCACTGGCGGTTTCGGTTTCATTGCCACCCCCGGCAGGCCGCTCGGGTGCGGCCGGCGAGGACATGATGCTGTTGCGATCAAGGATCGCTGACTTCGGATCCTGTGAATCCGATTGGGTCGAACCGTCCGACGATCCGTCTCCGGGGATGGCCCGGAACGGGCGGGTAATCCAGCTGAAGAAGTTCAGCAGCATGTCGATGAGAGACTGCACAGCGGTTGTCGACCCGCGCCAGAGCTTCTCCGCCGTCTCCCGGATCACGCGTGCTGCATCCTCGAGCGCGATCCAACTGGGCTTTGGTACCGCGCCGTGCACCAAATCCGTCTGGCCGACGCGCGCCTCGCCGCCGGCAGCTGCCGCGACGGGACTCAATTCGAACGATGGATTCGATGTGATCATGGCGAATGGAATTAGTCCAGTCCAGGGACCGAATCAAGGTTAGACCCGGCCTCGTCCAATTTTCCACGAAATAAGTGCCACACAAACGAATATATGCCACCACGCCAAGGAATGGCAACGGGGTTTCTTTCCGTTTCGCCAGGAAGCGACAGAACTCAAGCACAATTCAGACCAGTCCTACATAACTTCACCGAGGCTGGCCAAGAACTCGTCGATGCTCTGCTCCTTGCCATCGGCGGCCAGCTCATCATCCTCGACCGGCGTCACCTGCGCGGCGACGATGCGCTCGGTGATCTGGGCCGCAGCCACGGGGTCTGGTCCGCCAAGGGCTGCCTCGACCGAAATCACCAGGTCCCGGGTGCGATCGTCGAACCCGATCGCGTCGGGCCCCACCTTCTTGAGTGTCGTTTCCGCGCCTGCCAAGGCATTCGAGATCCACCCCTGGTTTTGACCCAGCGTGGCCGAGGCTGTCACCTTTGGTGGTACTGCCTCTTCAGCGGCGCCATTATGCGTGTGATCGGCGGCCTTTCCGCTCGAGGCCGAATTATTTTGTTCGTGCACGACTGTCCCGGTGGACAACATCGCCGCGATCGTCGCCTTCACGGCCGACGACAGAATATCCGGAGCGAAAATGTCCGAGGCGGCCACCAGCGGCTCGCCCGGCGAGTTCGGGCGCGACTTCGGCGGGGCATTGGCGGCTTCTCCGTCGAGGTCGGCAAACAGGGCCGCGGGATCGACGGGTGTCGATGTCGGTGCAACCAGCGGCTGCACGGGGTCCGCCGGGCCCATGGCACCGTCGATGAACGCATCCACATCAAGGGCGACAGGCTGCGCGCGCGCCGGAGCTGGCGCGGCCACCGGCGGCGCAACCTTCGCGGGGTCGCCCGAGAAGGCCGGCGCCGCAGGTGCAGCGGGGGGCGCGCGGCGCGTTGGCGAAGTAACCTCCTCCACGGGCCGACGTTCGAAAATCGCATCGTCGAGGAAGGCGAAGGGATCGTCGCTCACCTCAGATGGTGCTGGCGGGGGCGCCGCCGCTGCAGAAGACTCGCCTCCGTCCGCCGGCGGGAAGGCCAAGGGCGCCGCGGGTGCGACCGCCGGCCTGGTGAACGATGCAAACTCGCCCGATGACGGAAGGCCGACGCTCTCGTCTGGATCACTTGATGCCGCCGCCTGGCCAGCAGGCACACCGTAGCCAGGTTGAGCGGTGTTGCCTATCCCTGATTGCGTGTGCGGCCCGTCACCACCCCCGAGCGAGCCACCTGCGCCTGCTCCGCCGCCGATGATGCCCAGATCCTCTGCAGCCCGGCGCGCAGCGACGTRGAGCGCCGCGCCGCGCTCGGCGCCAGTGATGTTCGCCGGCAGCCCCTGAGCGACCATCGAGACCCGTCCGATCAGCATGTCGTCTTCGACCTGCAGGTTCGGGCTCGTCTTATAGGTCAGCATTTCGATGAGCCGGAGTCCACGCGACACCTTGTCGTCCAGCGCTTCAGCCTTGATCGCGTTCGCTTCGACCTCTGCCATCGACACGGGACGCACCTGAAGGAACCGGTTCAGCCGGAACGCCTTCATCTTGTACTTGTCGAGGTAGTCGCCAACATAGAACCCGGCGATCCCGAAGGTCTTGCCACGCGTGTTGATCAGGCCCTGGCCGGTCTTCATGCTCTGCATGTCGTCGATCGTCACGCGTTCGACTGTCTCGACCGACACCGCCTTGTCGCGGCGGAAGCCGCCGGAGTTGAGCTCGTACTGGTTGTAGACCGCGACGCGCGCTTTGCCCACGTAGTCGGAGATCAGCTTCTGCGTCTTCTGCGCGTCGTCGATACGCATGAAGTACTTCGCGACCGCATTGGCCAGCATGGCGCCGGCTTCCGCGGCCCGGCTGCCCTCGGTGAGCTTCTCGATGTCTTGGGCTGCCGCGATCATCGACATGCCAAGGGAGCGCGCCTGCGCGAACATCACCGCGATGCCGTCAGAAAAGTAGTAGCCGAGTTCATCGAGTGCGACCAGGAACGGATAGTTCGCCTCGGTGGCCTTCGAATCGAGCACCATCGAGCGATCGCCTTCGATGTCGGCACCGAGGTTCCGACCCATCATCACGCGCAAGCACGCGATGGCCAGCTTGCCCAGGTTCTCCGCTTCGGAGGCCGACTTCTCCAGCGACGGGATCATCATCACCAGCACTCGGTTGTTGAGCGCCACGTCGACCATATCAATCTCGGAGTACTTCGCGCGGAAGATGTGGCCGTAGGTCTTGTCCAGCAGGTTCAGCGCCGGCATGAGCTGACCGATGCGGTAGCCGTGCTGGTCATAGGTCGCCTGGTCCTGCTCGGTCTTCTGGGCGGGCTTGCCGGCCGCCGCAGTCGGCGCACCACGACCGCCCATACCGCGATCGCTCGGCAGACCGGTGCGGCTTGCGGAGTTCGGATCGGGCGGCAGGTTGTACTTGGCGATGACGCGATCGACCATGAAGCCCGGGCATCCGCCGGACTCGCAATAGCTCTTGATGCCCACGAAGCCGTAGGACCATTCCCCGGTGGCGATGTATTCCTTGTAGCCTTCCGCGTAGAGCTCCTCGACCTTGGGAAGACCCATGTAGTCGATGTACGTGCCCACCGAGATCTCGAACTCTTGAGTGTCGCGCTTGTAGCAGAGCGCGGCCACCAGCGATCGCCAGAAGTTCAGCGCCTTCTCCTGCCAGCTCCTGCCCTCCCCTTCCGCCTTCGGCAGGAGGTTGGCGCCCATCTGGATCTGCGTGTCGGCGTCGGAATCCGAGAACGTGTTGATCATGTTCGTGCGCCGGCGACGCGACGCGCGGATCTTCTCGGGCGAGCTGCCGCCGATCAGGAAGTTGAGCGCGAGGAAGTCATCGTCGGCGCCCATCATCCGGCACATGGCCATCAGATCCAGCGGCATCTTGTTGTCCGCCTTGCCGTCCGCCAGGAAGAAGCCGGAGCCCCAGCACAGAGCGTTGTAGAACATGCCCTTGAGGGTCTCGGACTTACCGGAGCCGGTGGAGCCCAGGATCAAGAAGTGGGTGCGCAGGTCCGAGTCGGCCATCCACACTTCGCGGAAGTTCTCGTACGGGTTGGTGGAACGCACGTGGCCGACGTACATCATCCCGTCGCCCTCCTTGCCCTTCTCGTCGACGCCATCCGGTGGATAGCGCAGAGGCAGGATCACCCGATAGCTCAGGTGCGTGAAGAAGAGGAAGAGGAACGCCACCACCCAGATGAGCCAGAGCGGCTTGATGGCAATCATTGCCAGTAGCACGGCGCCGGCATTGATGGCAAGGAACGACGGATTGGAGAGCTTCTCAGCGTACTTCTCGCCCCACGAGCGGACGTCCGCAATGTTGCGAGAGAGCTTTACTTCCTGGTGCTGTTCGATGAGCGCCATTTGAGGTCCGATTCAGCGCACGGGCGCTGGACATATGAATTTGGGATGGAGCTGCCAAGAGGCACGGGCCGGATCAGGCCTTGGCGCCCACGGCGCCGGATTCGTCGGCTTTGTCCGCCCGCGAGACGAACTCGAAGCCCGCCACCTGCAGGCCCAGCACGGACGGGGGCGTGTCCTGCAACATCTGCGTGATCTGAAGCGCTACACCCAGCGGCCCGACCATCCCCACGCGGACCATGGCAGCAGCTTGCTCGTCGCTACCCTTGAGGATGTCCGCTGCGATGTTGCAGAGGACATCGTCCGCGTCCTCCAGCGCCTTCGGGTCCGCAGTGCCAGGGCCTGACTTCTGGCGGTGGAACGGATGGGCGATCCAGTTGCGCGTGCGCGCCAGCAAGGCGCCGGCCTGCAGTGGGCCGGCCCCGTGGGCCTTCTCGACGTCCACGATGGCGGCCATGACCGCGCCCATCACCCCGCGCACGAAATGCTCACGCATGACGTTGTTCGTCGCCGTGTGCACCGCGACCGCGGACACCGCGTTGTCGGGTGCAGCAATCTCCACGATCAGCGAGACGATCGACAGAGTCTCGCGCGAGCCCAGCGCCTCGAGCACGCCCTCGACACGCCGCGGGTTGACCTTGGGCAGAAGCGCTCCACTCGACCAGGCCTTTGCTGCCGCGCGCAGGCCGTCGTCGAATGCGGCTACGCAATCGGCCACCGCCGGCGACAGCTCGGACGGCACGTCGTCTTGCGGGGGCTGCTCCGGCGCCGCCGGTCGACGATTCACCAATGCGCGCATGCGCGCGAGGAGGCCACTGAAGGGGGATGCTGACATGCGTGGGTCAAATGGCGAGAATTGGGACGGAGTGCGCCGATCAATGAGCGTCAGCCTTCAGGCCACCGTTGGCCACAAGCCACTTGTTGATGTCGTCTAGCGAGCCGGAGCCCGCGATCACCTTGCCGGTCGCCGACACGAGGGTCGGGGTGCCGGAAAAGTTCAGTGCCACGAAGGCACCATTCGCCTTCAATGCCTTGTCGGCCGCGCCAGCGCAAGCACCGTCGCTCACCGCATCGCCCACGGGCTCGTAACCACCGATTGCCGCCGACCAGGCCGACACGGTGTCCTTGGCGCACAGCACGCGCTTGACGGCCTCTTCCGAGCCGACCTTGAACGACACGGGCACGATCACCGGAACGAAGCGCGGGTCAACCTGCGACAGCTTCGGCTCGAGGTCCTTGCACGATGGGCAGTTCGGATCGCTGAAGATGACGAAGGGTTGGCCCGACTGGCGCATCTGGATGCCCATCTCGCGGGTCGCGTTCGCGACGACCTGCATTTCCGTGGCCGACAGGGACTCTCCGAGCGTGCGATCGCGCAGCTCGGGCGGACCCTCAGTGCCCGCAGCCGAGGCAGCACTCACCGACGCCGTCCCGTAGTGTGAACCTGGCGCGAGGTTGCCGGAGCTTCGCGCCCTCCACTGCGAGCACATAGTCACAAGAAGCACGACGCCCATGAACATCAGGAACGCCCGAGACAGTTTGCCAGCGCTGCGCAGCAACGCGTGCGGCGTGTTCACTTGGGCGATCAGACGCTCGGCGGCGCGCCCGAGGATGCTCGGCTTCGAAGACGCAGCGCCTGGCGCCATCCGTGTCGGCCCCACGAACTGGCCGACGATCGCCCGATAGGTCACCAGGTCTCGAAGCGCCTCGGTCTCAGCATCGACCTCAGACGACCAGACGAGCGACTCGTTGAAGTGCAGCTCAAGCTGGGAGACCGGACCATTCCACCAGATTTTCCAGACTTCGCCAGGTCGGATCGCGGTCCAGATAGCTGCATGCGCAGTGCCGCGCGCTGCGACATGAGGCTCGCCGAGAGTAACGAAGCTGAAGGGCACCCCGACCAAGGAGAGAGTCGGGACTGGGCTGGAGGCGATGGGCTCTGCTTGTTTTTCGTTCATTTGTTCGTCGGGTAAAGATTCAGAAATCGAGACCGCCAGCTGCCGCGCCACCCGAGCGCCAGCGCCGCCGGCCGCGGCCGCCAGTGCCGCGAAATCCGCCATGGATTCGCCCGTGCCCATCAGGGACTCGGCGCCGTCGCGGGCCTTGCTGTTGAATCGACGGGCTGACTCGTCTCGTTCCGCGCGGGCTTCGTCATCGAAACGGGTGTCGGCGTTCGCGGCATGCAGGGCTTCCGCCGGCGGCAGGGGCGGAGCCTGCAGCTTTACGTTGTTCGCGCGGCGCCAGATCTGGCCTTCGGCCCACCATTTGTCTTCGTCATCGTCGGTGCCGTTGACGTGGTGGTTCCAGGCTTCGACCATTGCCTCCTCGGCCGGCTGCACCACGATCTGCGGATGCCCCTGGGGACTGATCGGTACCAGCCCGGCCTTGGCGGCCTTGCGCTCGAAGTCGAATTGGCACCAGACCGCCGCCGATTCGGTGTGCGGCACCTTCCGCAGCGCCGTGTTCAGCACGTAGAAGAGGATTCGGTCCTGGGGCTTGAGCCAGATCCACTGCCGGTGGGTGACCTTCCCTTGGCGCTTCGCCATGAAGAACAGCGCGTACAGGTAGGTGTACTCCCAGTGGTGGACGGCGAAGAGGTTCGAGGCCCGCTCGTGCGTGCGGTACTTGTCGAAGATCCACTGCGCGACTGTCAGGTTGGGAAGTCCTTCCGGATGGTTCGTGCACGAGTAGTTGAGCTCGTTCATCGCGCGCTCGTAGTCCTTCTTGCCGTCCTTGCCGCCGAAAGCGTGCGCGACCAGGAGCGCGTACATGACCTTGCCGGCCGGGCTCATGCGATCCGGATAGACCACCTCCTTGCCGCGATCGTGGAGGATCGAGACGAGTTGGATGCCCAGCATGTGGCTCTTGAGCCGGTTCGTGCCCTTGATCAGTTTCGGCTCGCCCTGGAAATACTGGCGGATCTGGTCGAGGTTGACCTTGTTGTCCGTCAGCATCGGCTTGCCGTTGATCTTGTGTTTCATGAGCACCTCCTCAGGCCACACCTGACGGCGCCACTTGGGAAGCTTGTCCATGATGAGCTGCGAGCCCAGGTGCATCACAGGCACGACGCCCGAGAAGCGACGCGACAGGATCTGGGTCAGCGCCTCCGGGTTCGGCTTGCGCGCGAGATTGTTCGCGCGGCGTGTGAAGGTCCACGCGACCGTGCCAGCCATTGCGAGCCCGGTCAGAGCGACCAGGGGGAGCAGCGCCAGATCGGCGAAGCGCAGGAAATCGATCAGCGCCACGTCCTTGGGCCGGGCGCGGAACGCGTCGTGAAGGTAGCTGACGCGCCCCCACGCTTCCCCACCGCCGGGGACCAGGTCGTAGAGCCAACCGAAGGCCTTGAAGACGGGTGACCAGTAGTAGACGATCCGGTTGGAGCCCGTGAACCAGAGCGCTCCTCCCAGGATCAGGACCACCAGCCCCATGCCGAGCAGCATCTGGATGGCCTGGCTCTCCGCATTGGCGGCGTTCGAGGTCGCGCCATTTCCTTTGGCCATCAGAAGGCTCCTCGCTGCAGGATGCCGATCTGTGCATCCCACACCTTGGCGACGTACTGACGCTGCAGGTCGGCGGAATTGGGGGAGTGGTACCGGGCTGCCGCGCACCACAAGTCACCATTGCACTGGGTGGTGCGCGATTCCTTGCGAAGAATGTACGACTGCGCCATCAGTGCCTGGCAGTTGTCTTTCAGAAGACGCTCCGGAGCGATGCCGTAGTTCTTCAGCAGGTACGGTGCCCACCACTGCGTGTTGATCTGTGAGATGCCCAGATCGCACCCCCCGCCGGCGTTCTTGCAGTTCACGGCCTGCTTACCTTGCGACTCTCGCTTGACGATCGCGAGGAGCAGCATCGCGGGAACACTGTAGCGGTCAGCGGCGGCCTGGACGCAATGAGCCGGCAGCTGGTCGGGCAGGGACACCTTGACTTGGCTGGTCTGGGCCGGCTGACCCATCCCGAGCGACCCGGCCAGGACGGTGATCAGCAGAAAATCCATCGGAAGAAGTCAGGCTGGACGAGGAACGTCTTGAAGTTGATCAGGGAGCGCTTCGTGTACTGGAACTCGACCAGGCCCCAGCGGAAAGTGGTGGCGGCACCGACGGCCAGGACCATGAGGCTCGTGGGGATCAGGATGAACGCGATCCACATCGGCACGACGAAGATCATGAAGCAGACCAGCACGAACGAAAGCAAAGTCATGACGATCGAGCCGAACTTCGCGCGGCGCGCGGCGCTGATCTGTCTCTTGTGGTGCGCTGGATTCCAGTCCATCACGCCGTAGAGAAACTCGAACCGCTCCGATGGATCGGATGGCATGTCATGTTCCGTGCCATCCTTGAGGATCACGGTCTTGATCGGGAGCTTCGATTCGGCAAGCAGGCGCTGACGCGTCTTGCGCGCGGCCGCCCAGGCCTCCCCAATGTTTTGCCTGGACTTGCCGAACTGGCGGAGCGCCAGGCCGACGCCCCTGGGCACAAATGCCGTGTTCGCCGCCTTGGCCGCACGGCGCAACTTGCCTCGCGGCTGCTCGTTGTCGTCAGGCGCGTCCATTTCCTCAGCTTCCATTCGAAGATGTCGCGCCGCTCTGGTTGTCCATCTCGAGAGCAAGTCGGAATCGCTCGAGCGGGCCAGGTTGGTACAGAGAGTTGTAGCCCACGGCCCGCACCATTGCGGTCGTGTAGCGCGTCACCTTCGGCATGAGGCGCCCGACGATCGGGGCGTTCTCGTCGAACCACTGGATTACAACGCGCAGATGCGCGCCGTGGAGCTTCGACACCAGCTCGCGATCGACCGCGTGCGCATGCCGAGCGATCACCAGCGGCGGCGTCGCATTGAGCCACTTCAAGAGCTTGTCCGAGCACTCTTTCTGCTGCGCATCGGTGAGCGGCCCGCGCTGCCGCGTGACGTCGTCCCCGAACACAACGCGCGCAAGCTTGCTGTCGAAGGTGCCCTTCGGCATGGTTGTGAACGTTGAATTCATCGGCGGGATCTCTGAAAGTCGTGGTAGAGGAGCATGTCCACCCGTAGAGGCTGCCTATTGCGACAGCAACCCAGCCCATGCCGCACGGGCAAAGGATTGGGCGCAATTCGGGGAGCACTTTTCCCCAGCCGCTGTGGACAACTGGCCGCGGCCTTCGCTAGCAGTTAGATGGCATAGGCGCGGCATGCAGGCGTTCAGGCTGCGTGGACCCGCAAGGCCTCGGCCGTGTCTGCCGATTCGTCTGCTTCGCCGTCGACGACCGCGGGGACCAGCGCAATGGTCGGGCGGGGAGCGGCGACAGGGGCGACCGGGGCGACCGGGGCGAAGGGGGCGGTGAATGCCTGGGGAGCGGGAGCGGCTGTCTGTGTCACAACTACCTCTTCGGCGACCTCCGGAACGAACGCGGCGGCGGCGGCGGCGGCATGGATCGTGTACGGGGCACTTGCGCGGGCAGCTGCACGGAAGTCGCGTGCCGCGTTGCGGGTTTGCTCGATGGCGGCGCGGCGCTCCTGGGCACGGTTGAGTTCCTTGCTGAGCAGCGTCTCGATGCGCGTGTTCACGTCGGACTCCGAGAGCATGCCCATCTGGGCGCTCATGAAGCCGCCACGCTCGTATTTCATGCATCCAGCGGCAACCGTCACTTCGCTTGCGGTGACGCGCGAGGTCCCGTGTACGACGAGGATCGCAGCGAGGATCTCGCCTTCGGGCGCATCGACGATGCCGTGGATCTCCAGGTGCGCCGCAAAGATCGAGCCGATCACGATGCCGGAATCGGCGATCACGACCTTGCCACCGTGGAAGACGTTGCCCACGACACACCCTTCGATGAGTAGGTCCTGACCCTCACGGATGCTGATGTCGCCCATGAGGTTGGATTCGACTCCGATCACGGTCCGGGTGGCCTCGCCCTTCGACAGGAAAGCCGGAATGCTTGCCGTGTCGTTCGGATGCGAATTGCTGCTGCTGTTCATGCTAAAAACACTCATTGAATTTATTTACACCGTACTATGATATCGGTGCGGACGACAAAAGGTCAACGTTAAGCCGCACCTTCTACACGCAAGTGAGGCGCAATCGATACGGCCCCGCTGCGACGATCAACCGACCTGGCCGGATCAGATGGACAGTTCCACAGCCCCCTCACGCCCTTCTCTAAACCGAACTTTGGTAATCGCCGAGACGTAAGTGCGCGCCCTGCTTGAGCTTTTGGTTCGCAGGGAGAGCGGCTACTGGGTACAGGCGGGATTCAAGCCGAGCAGCTTGAAGGCCTTGGCCTGAAGCGGCGTGGGCCGCGTGGTGGTGACGATCTTGGCCTCGGGGTTGAGGTGGGTGTGGGTGATGTTGTAGGCCAGGGTGGAGAGGTCCTGCAGCAGGGTCTTGAAGCTGTGCAAGGGTGAGC
>NZ_JBFUIU010000218.1:0-12201 GCF_056401695.1 Variovorax sp. P4_D9 | reverse complement strand
GGCCTGCGACACGCTGATCGCCTACCGGATCAAGCGCAAGTCGGCGGCCAGGACCGTCGCCTCGACCGAGGGGACCGGGTCGCTGCAAGCCAGCACACCTTTGACGGCCCCTGTTGCCCGCCCCACGGAAGGAGCCGCATGATGGAAAACTACGCACTCCTGCTGGGTTCCACGCTCAGCGCCGGCACCGTGCTCGCGATCGCCGCGCTGGGTCTGCTGATCAACGAGAAGGCCGGCATCGTGAACCTCGGTGCCGAGGGCATCATGTTGTGCGCCGCCATCGCCGGCTTCGCCACGGTGGTGGTCACGCACAACACCTGGCTGGGCTTCCTGGCCGGCATGGCGGCCGGGGCGCTGCTGTCGGCCTTCTTCGGCGTGCTGGTGATCTGGCTCAACACCAACCAGTACGCGACCGGGCTCGCGCTGAGCCTCTTCGGGGTCGGCTTCTCGGCCTTCGCGGGCATCAACTTCGTGCAGGCCAAGCTGCCCGAGAGCGTGTCCTACGCGCTGCCGGTGTTGGGCGACATCCCGCTGGTGGGCCCGGCCCTGTTCCGCCACCATCCGATGGTGTATTTCGCCGTGTTGCTGACCATCGGCCTGATCTGGTTCCTCTACCGCACGCGCGCCGGCCTGGTGCTGCGCTCGGTCGGCGAATCGCCCGAGTCCTCGCATGCGCTGGGCTACCCGGTGCGCCGCATCCGCTTCCTGGCAGTGATCGTCGGCGGTGCCTTGTGCGGGCTGGCGGGCGCCTACCTGTCGACGGTCTACACGCCGCTGTGGGTCGAGGGCATGGTCGCGGGCCGGGGCTGGATCGCGCTCGCTCTGACCACCTTCGCGACCTGGCGGCCGGTGCGGGTGCTGCTCGGCGCCTACCTGTTCGGCGGCGTCTCGATGTTGGGCTTTCACCTGCAGAGCACGGGGGTCAACATCCCGAGCCAGTTCCTCAGCATGCTGACCTACATCGCGCCGATCGTGGTGCTGGCCCTGATCTCGCGCAACCCGGCGTTTATCCGTGTCAACATGCCGGCCTCGATTGGGAAACCCTTCTACCCCGGCTCATAATTGCGTTTCCTTTTGTTTCTCCGCCAACCCGTCCTTCGAGGATTCGAACAATGATTGACCTGAACAAGCGTTCCCTGCTCAAGCTGGCTGCCCTGACCGCGGTCGCTTCGGCCGCCCTCATCGGCTGCGGCAAGAAGGAAGAAGCCGCGGCACCCGCCGCCGCGCCCGCCGCCCCGGCCCCGAGCGCCGCTGCGCCCGCGCCGGCAGCACCGCTGAACATCGCCTTCGCCTATGTCGGCCCGGTCGGCGACGGCGGCTGGACCTTCGCGCACGACAACGCCCGCAAGGCGATCGAGAAGGAATTCGGCGACAAGATCAAGACCACCTTCGTCGAGAGCGTGCCTGAGAGTGCCGACGCCGAGCGCGTGTTCCGCGACATGGTGAGCCAGGRCAACAAGCTGATCTTCGGCACCACCTTCGGCTACATGGAGCCGATGCTCAAGGTCGCGGCCGACAACAAGGACATCAAGTTCGAGCATGCCACCGGCTACAAGACGGCCGAGAACATGCGCACCTACGACAGCCGCACCTACGAAGGCGCGTACATGGCTGGCGTGATCGCGGGCTCGATGACCAAGAGCAACTCGCTGGGCGTGGTCGGCTCGGTGCCGATCCCCGAAGTGCTGCGCAACATCAACAGCTTCACGCTGGGCGCCCAGTCGGTCAACCCGAAGGTCACGACCAAGGTGGTGTGGGTCAACGAATGGTTCAGCCCGCCGAAGGAAACCGAAGCCGCCACCGCGCTGATCAACGGCGGCGCCGACGTGCTGTTCCAGAACACCGACTCTCCCGCGGTGCTCAAGACCGCCCAGGAAAAGGGCAAGCGCGCCTTCGGCTGGGATTCGGACATGACCGCCTACGGCCCGAAGGCCCACCTGGCCTCGGCCGTCATCAACTGGACGCCGTACTACACCAAGGCCACCCAGGACATGCTGGATGGCAAGTGGACCACCGGCCAGACCTGGTGGGGCGTCAAGGAAGGCGCCATCGACCTGGTGTCGATCGCCGAGGACGTCCCGGCCGAGGTCAAGGCCAAGGTCGATGAAGTCAAGAAGGGCCTCAAGGACGGCAGCTTCTCGATCTGGAAGGGCCCGATCGTCGACCAGGACGGCAAGGAAGTGGTGGCCGCCGGCACGGTGGCCGACGACAAGTTCCTGAGCGGCGTCAACTTCTACGTCAAGGGCGTCGAAGGCAAGGTGCCTGGCGGCGACAAGAAGTAAGACGACGAACCGGATTTCCGGTGCGAAGGGTTGTCCTCGGGCAACCCTTTTTCGTTTCGGCTCCCACGACGATGATCGAAAGACAACTCTGGCATCCGGTCGCGCTGGCCGAGGAACTCGCAGCCTCGCCGCTGGCCGTGCGCCTGCTCGGCGAGAACCTGGTGCTGTGGCGCGATGGCGCCGCCGCCGTCCATGCCTGGGCCGACCGCTGCCCGCATCGCGGTGCGCAACTCTCGCTCGGCCACGTCGTGGCCTGCGACGGGGGTGCCGTCCTCGAATGTCCTTACCACGGCTGGCGCTTCGAGCCCGGCGGCCGGTGCACCCAGGTGCCGGCGCTGCCCGGGTTCGTGCCTCCGGCCACGCACCGGGCCATGACGCATGCCGCCGTCGAGGCCCAGGGGTTGGTGTGGGTTCGGCTCGACGGGGATGGCGATGCGCCGCTGCCCGCCTTTGCGGCCGAGGACGACGCGCGCATGCGCAAGATCAGCTGCGGCCCCTACGACGTCGAGACCAGCGCCCCCCGGCTGGTCGAGAACTTCCTCGACATGGCGCATTTCGGCTTCGTGCACGAAGGCTGGCTCGGGGCGCGCCATATGGCCGTGATCGACGACTACCGGGTCGAGGCCACGCCCGATGGCCTGCGCGCGACCGGCTGCAAGGCATGGCAGCCGCAGTCGACGGTCAACTCGACCGCGCCGGCGCAGGTCGAGTACAGCTACGAGGTCACGGCGCCTTATGCCGCGGTGCTCATCAAGGTCCCCGAGGCCGTGAGCGTCGGCCTCGAGGGCTACCGCGAATCGATCGCGATCCAGATCTGCCCGATCGACGCCGAACGCTGCCGGGTCTGGTTCCGCTTCGCCACCTCCGACTTCGGGCGTGACGAGGCCTCGGTGCGTGCCTTCCAGGACACCATCTTCCTGCAGGACAAGCCGGTGCTCGAATCGCAAAGCCCCAGGCGATTGCCGCTCGATCTCCGGGCCGAGCTTCATACCGTGGCCGACAAGGCCTCGTCCCTCTATCGCCGCCACCTCAAAATGAGCGGCATCACCTTCGGAGTCTGCTGATGAACATTCCCCAACGCACCGTCCGCGACGTCCCCGCCGACCGCCTGCCCGCGCTGCTGCGCGCCATGCCCAAGGCCGAACTGCATATCCACATCGAAGGGTCGCTCGAGCCTGAGCTGATCTTCGCGCTGGCGCAGCACAACGGCATCGCCATTCCCTATGCCAGCGTGGAGGAACTGCGTGCCGCCTACGCCTTCACCAATCTGCAGAGCTTTCTGGACATCTACTACGCCGGCGCCAGCGTGCTGCTGAAGGAGCAGGACTTCTACGACATGGCCTGGGCCTACCTGGAGCGGGCGGCGGCCGACAACGTCGTGCGCACCGAGATGTTCTTCGACCCGCAGACGCACACCGAACGCGGCGTCGCGATGCAGACTGTGATCGACGGCCTGCATCGCGCCTGCGTCGACGCCAAGGCAAAACTGGGCGTCGACGCGGCCCTGATCCTGTGCTTCCTGCGCCACCTGAGCGAGGAGGCCGCCTTCGCGACGCTCGAGCAGGCCTTGCCCTTGCGCGACCGCTTCATCGGCGTCGGCCTGGATTCGAGCGAGCTCGGCCATCCGCCCGAGAAGTTCGCGCGCGTGTTCGCGCGCTGCCGCGAACTGGGCTTCCACCTCGTCGCGCATGCGGGCGAGGAAGGTCCGCCGGCCTATGTATGGAGCGCGCTCGACGTGCTCAAGGTCGAGCGCGTCGACCACGGTGTGCAAAGCACCAAGGACGCCGCGCTGATGAAGCGGCTGGCGCAGGACCGCATTCCGCTGACGGTGTGTCCGCTGTCGAACCTCAAGCTCTGCGTGTTCCCCGACCTGCGCCAGCACAACCTGCGCGAACTGCTCGATGCCGGCCTGGTCGCCACCGTCAATTCGGACGACCCGGCGTATTTCGGCGGCTACATGAACCAGAACTTCATCGAGACCTTCGCCGCGACCGGCCTTACGGCGCAGCATGCGTGGCAGCTCGCGGCGAACAGCTTCGAGGGCAGTTTCGTCGATCCGGCCACGAAGCGCGCCTATGTCGACCGGCTCAACGCCGTGTTCGACACCTTTGCCTGAATCGGATCTTTCCGAGACGCGCGCGCGAGCAGCGGCAGCGCCGCGATCGCGCAGGCGGCGGCTGCGAACCACACCAGCGGCCAGCCCTGCCACGCCAGCAGATGCGGAATCGAGAGGGGCGTGAGGAAGCAGACTGCGAACACGCTGGTGTTCGCCATCCCCAGCGCGGTGCCGGCGCGGGCCGGGCCGGACAGCGTGGCCAGTTCGGTGTAGCCCACGCCATGCCATGCCATGCCACGCCGAGACGCAGATGCCGCTGGCGATCAGCAGCAGGATCAGCACGGCCCGCAGCGCGGGTGAGGGGGCGGCCGCGCCGCCGGCCGCCAGTGCGGCCATGCCCAGCCCTGTGAAGAGCGCCGCGCTCAAGGCGCCGCAGGCGCGCAGATAGGCAGGCCGGTTCTGGCGGCGATCCGTCCAGCGGCCGCTCCACACCCGCATCGCCATCGCGCCGATTTGCACCGCCATCATCGCGGCGGTGATGGCCGCGAAACCGGCGCGGCCGAAGTCGTGCAGGAAGACGGTGCCGAAGGACAGCACGGCGAACTGCGGCGCGCACAGGATGCCGATGCCGGCGACGATGCGCCAGACACGGGCGTCGCGCAGCGGGCCCTGGCGCGGTGCGACCGGAGCGCTGGCGGACCGGGGTGTCCGCGGCGCAGCGGGCGGCTCATGGACCCAGTGCCAGACCAGCCAGGCGCTGAGCGCGCACAGGGCGGCCAGCAGGCCATACAGCGCTGCAAAGCCGGCATGCAGCGCGACCATCTGCAGCAGCAGCGCGCCGATGCCGCCGCCGAGCGGCACGGCGGTCTGCCGGATGCTCATCGCGAGTCCGCGCTCGCCCTCGGCGAACCAGCCCATCACGGCGCGACCGCTGGCGCCGTTGACGCTGCCGCCCAGCAACCCGACCAGCAGCAAACCGGTGCCGAGCCAGGCCAGGCCGGGGATGTGCCCGGGCGTTGGCGCCGCGAACAGTGCCATCGCGATCAGTGCGATCGCGGTGCTGCCGAGACCCACCAGCAGCACCGGCCGGTCGCCCGAGCGGTCGGTCAGCAGGCCCCAGGGGAGTTCGCTGATCGCGATGCCCAGCCCCATCAGCCCGAGCACCAGGCCCAGGGCGGCGTTGTCGAGCCGGTAGCCCGAGCGCATCACGACGGCGGTCATCGGGAGCCGCTGAAGGCAACGGAGAAGGCGGCATTGGCCGCGACGCCGGCCGCCAGGACTTTCCAGCGATGGCGCCGAACCAGGGGGAGGGCTGTTGCATGGTGAGGCCAGTATTGGCCACTGGAACGATTTTGAAAATCAGAAAATAATCGAGCCGTAGTCCCAAGAAACAGGATGATTGCATGGCCCAGGTGATCTTCGATCTCGACGTGCTTCGCAGTTTCTCGACCGGCATCGAATTGGGCAGCTTCGCTCGCGCCGCCGACCGTCTGGGGCGCTCGACCTCGGCCGTCAGCGCGCAGTTGAAAAAGCTCGAGTCCCAGGCCGGGCGCGGCCTGCAGTTGACGGACGCCGGCGAGACCATGCTGGCCTATGCGCGCCGCCTGCTGGCGATCAACGAGGAAGCTGCTGCCGCGATGCGCGGCGCCGACCTGCAAGGGTGGGTCCGTCTCGGCATGCAGGAAAACCTCGGCGAATCCGTGCTGGCTGCCGTGCTTGGCCGTTTCTCGCGCGCCCATCCGAAGGTGCTCATCGAGGCTCGGATGGCGCGCAGTGCCGAACTGCGGGAGCGGCTGCAACTGGGCCAGCTCGATCTGGCCTTGATCTGGGAGATCAAGGGTGCCGCGGGCGGCGCGGCGCTGCCGCACGGCGAGCGGCTGGTGCGGCTCCCGTTGCAGTGGGTCGGGCCCGCTGAATCGGATGTGCTCGACGACGCGCGCTGGTGGACCGAAGGCCGCCAGCCCGGTTCGCGCCCGTCGCGCGAGCCCTTGCCGCTGGTGTTGCTCGATGCGTCCTGCCCCCTGCGCGAGACGGTGACGACCACGCTCGACCGCGCGGGCATTCCGTGGCGGCATGCGTTCACGAGTTCCAGCCTCTCGGCGCTGTGGGCCGCGACCTCAGCCGGGCTCGGGCTGTCCGCGCTCACGGCCTTCGGCTTGCCGCCGCACGTGCGCCCGTTCGACGGCAGCATCATCGGCCTGCCGGCGTTGCCGCCGATGACGCTGGGCATGTACCGCGCGCAGGCCGAACCGGAGCAGCACGTCGCGCGGCTGGCCGACCTGCTGCGCGAAGCGGTGCAAGAGGGCGTGGCGATGCAGTCCCGGTAAAATCACGCGTTGGCGCTGCTGCCCCGCAGCGCCGTTTTTCTTTCCGGGGCCATGTAGAGGACTACCATGTATAAAAACCTCGCAGCTGCGCTCGCGGCCGCTTGTTTCTTTCTCCCAGCTTTTTCCCAACCGGCGCCGAAGGCCGATCCGCTGAAGATCGGCTTCGTCTACGTCGCGCCCGTCACCGATGCCGGCTGGGTGCGCCAGCACGAGAACGGACGCAAGACCGTCGAGGCGGCGCTGGGCGGCAAGGTGAAGACCACCTATGTCGAGAACGTGGCCGAAGGCGCCGACGCCGAGCGCGTGATCCGCGACCTCGCGCAGCAGGGGAACAAGCTGATCTTCACGTCGAGCTTCGGCTACATGGAGCCGACGCTGAAGGTCGCGCGCGACTTTCCCGACGTGAAGTTCGAATCGATCAGCGGCTACAAGACCACGCCCAACGTCGCCACCGCCAACGCGCGCTACTACGAAGGCCGCTACCTCGCGGGCATCGCGGCCGGCCGGATGACGAAGACCAACGTCGCCGGCTACGTGGCGGGCTTTCCGATTCCCGAGGTGCTGCAGGGCATCAATGCATTCACGCTGGGTATGCGTTCGGTCAACCCGAAGGCGCAGGTCAAGGTGGTCTGGCTCGACGTCTGGTTCGACCCGCCGAAGGAGCGCGAGGCCGCGATGGCCCTGTTCAACCAGGACGTCGACGTGATCGCCTTCCACACCGGCTCGACCGCCGTGATGGCCGCGGCGCAGGAGCGCGGCAAGCTGGCGATCGCCTATCACTCCGACATGCGCAAGGTCGCGCCCGACGCGCAGGTCGTCGCGGTCACGCACCAGTGGGGCGATTACTACACGAAGCGCGCCCGCGCCGTGCTCGACGGCAGCTGGAAGAGCGGCAACGTCTGGGGCGGCGTCAAGGAAGGCATGATCCGCGTCGGCGATTTCGGCTCGAAGGTGCCGAAGGCCGTGCAGGACGAGGTGATGGCGCGGCAGCAGGACATCGCCGCCGGCAAGCTGAAGCCGTTCCAGGCCGTGAGCGACGTGCGCGACAACGAGGGCCGCGTCGTCATCGCCAAGGGCCAGAGCCTGAGCGACGAGCAGATCCTCAACATCAATTGGCTGGCCGAAGGCGTGCAAGGCAAGAAATAGGCTCGCCCCCAGGTTGCCCGGCACTTCGTGTCCGGGCGCCCACCCCCTACCGGGGGCAACACCAGCGGCCCGGCGAAGCCGGTTCCGCGGTGTTTCACGAACGGGCCTGGCTGCGCCGGCCGCGCCGCTGCCGGAGGTCTGGAAAGGATCAGTGCACGAAGCCGCTCTTGCGGTGGAAGTAGGCGGCCTCGGGGTCCAGGTCCTTGACCTTGGCGGCCGGCTGCCCCGCGTACACCGCATGCTCCTCGGTATGGGCCTTGTTGAGGACCGAGCCGGCGCCCAGCACCGAGCGGTCCGGCAGCGCCGCGCCGCCCAGCACCGTGACGCGCGTGCCGACCAGGCAGTAGGCGCCGATCCGGATCGGCTTGCAGTCCTGTCGGCCCTCGACCACGTTGATCCCGTGCGTGATCAACTGCGAGTGATAGCCCGCGATGGTGGTGAAGGCACCGATCTCGACCTTGTCGGTGCAGTCGATGATGTGCGACTTGGTGATCGCGGCATGCTCGCCGAGCAGCAGCGCCGGGTCGCGCCCGGTCCGGTGTCTGAAGTGCCGGCCGGCCAGGCTATGGCCGGTGATCCAGTTGGAGCGCTCAATGATCGAATGCGCGCCGCATTCCATCCGTTCAAGGTGGATGGCGACGTTCAGGTGGCCGATGTAGGCGCCTTCGCCCATCGACAGGTGGCCCGGGAAGACGTAGGACAGGCCGATGCGGGCGCTGTCCGCGATCTGGTAGCCCCAGAAGCGGCGCAGCACCCGACGCTTCAGCGGCCAGGGGAGGAACACGACCGCGAGTGCCGCCAGCCGCTTCATGGCGTCGCCTTGCGCTTGTCGAGCGCCAGCCGGTAGGCCGCAACGTTTGCCGCGGCCATCTGGCCCGGCGTGTAGAGCGCGGCGTTGGCGAGCCCCTTGCGACGGAGCTCGTCCAGATGGGGTGTTGCCCGCTCGATGGCCTCGGCCATCGCCACCGGATCCTTGGGGTCGACGTAGACCGCCCCGTCGCCGCCGATTTCGTTCATCGGCGCCAGGTCGGAGGTGAATACCGGGCAGCAACAGGCCTGTGCCTCGATCACCGGCCAACCGAAGCCTTCCTGAAGCGAGGGGAAGAGCAGGGCCGTCGCGCCGGCGTAGGCCGCGCGGATCTCCGCGTGCGAGATCCCCTGCAGGGTCGTGACGCGGTCGGCGACGCCGTGGCTCTGGGCCAGCTGCTCGAGTTCCGGGTCGAGCCCGGGGCCGATGAATACCAGCCGGTCGACCAGGGCCGGCCGGGAGGCCGCGGCGGCCCGTTCGCGCAGCGCGATGAAGGCCTCGAGTACCCGTCGCCGGTTCTTGCGGGGCAGATCGAGGCCAACATGCAGCAGGTAGGGCTCTTGTGCCGAGAGCCCGAGTTTCGCCAGCAGGACCTGCGCCTCCTCGGGCGCCAGGGGGGCGAAGTCGTCGTTCAGCCCGTGGCGCGCGATCGTCACGTTCGAGGTCTCGGCGACGTCCAGGGCCTGCAGCTCGCGCCGGGTCAGGTCGGAGGCACAGGCGATGACGTCGGCGCGCGCCAGCCCGCGCACGATGAGGCGCTGAAACAGGCGGCCGCTCCAGCCGACGTCCCAGCCGTCGACCATCCCCAGGGCCGCCTGCACCGCGATCACGTCGTGGCAGGCGATGACATTGGGCCTGCCGTCGACCCAAGGGATGTACAGCGCGTTCGAATGGTCGGTGACATGCACCACGTCGGCCCAGCGCGCCTGGCGCACCAGGGAAGGGATGAAGAGGATGAACTTGTCCACGTAGCCGAACCATTTGCGCCAGCGCCAGGAACTCGCGAAGCGCTGCATGCGCGCAGGCGGAGCGATCACGCGGACCTCGCAGCCGAGGCGCGGCAGTTCGCGCTCGAGCACCCGCCGGAAGGCGAGCATGCTGGTCTGGGCGTCGGGCTCGTAGTTCGCGACGAGAAGCACTTTCATCGGCGGCCGGCCTACCTGGGGTCGTGAGAGGTCATCGTGCAACGGGAATGGAGGTTGCGCCGGATTATGTTCGAGCAGCCGCTTTGCCGACACAGGACCCATGGACGGGGGGCGATTCGTTCGTGACATATAGCCTTCATATGCGCAAGCACATTGCATACCGCCGCGGCTGGCTTACTCTCCGTGCCATGCGCGCCTACCGAGCCTCTCTTCTGCGATTCGACACCGCCGGCCAGCCGGTTTTCGACACCGATGGCCTGCTGGTGGTCGGCCCCGATGCCCAGGGGCGGCACCGGGTTCAGGATGCGGGCGCGTTCGCCGATGTGGCGGCCCGACATCCCAGCACGACGGTCACGCACTGGCCGGGCCGGATCCTGGCGCCCGGCTTCGTCGACATGCACATCCACTTTCCGCAGACCGACATCATCGGCTCGCCGTCCGACGGATTGCTGCCCTGGCTGGAGAATTACACCTTTCCGGCCGAGAGCCGCTTTGCCGACCCGGCCCATTCGGCCGAGGTGGCGGAGGTGTTCCTCGACGAGCTGATGCGCAACGGCGTCACCACCTCCCTGACCTTCGCCACGTCGCATCCGCAGTCGGTCCAGGCCTTCTTCGAGGCGGCGCAACGGCGGCAGTTGCGCATGATTACTGGGAAAGTATTGCAGGATCGGCATTCGCCCGAGGGAGTATGCGACGAAACTGAACAAAGCCTGATCGACACCGAGTCTCTGATCCGGCAATGGCACAACCGGGACCGCCTGGGCTATGCCATCACCCCTCGCTTCGCTCCCACCAGCACCGATGCGCAGCTTCGCGGCGCGGGTGAACTGGCGGCGCAGTATCCCGATACCTGGATCCACTCGCACGTCGCTGAGAACAAAGACGAGGTCAAGTGGGCGCGCGAGCTGTTCCCGCGGGCCCGCTCCTACCTCGACGTCTACGCCGGCTTCGGATTGATGCGCGAGCGGGCCGTCTATGCCCACTGCATCCATTTCGACGACGACGACCGGCGCTTGATGCGCGACACCGGCACAGCTTCGGCCGTCAGCCCCACCAGCAACCTGTTTCTCGGCAGCGGCTTCTTCGACTTTGAGGGTGCCGATCGTATCGGCTACCGCTACGGGCTGGCCAGCGACGTTGGCGGCGGAACCAGCTTCAGCCCCTTCGCGACCATGATGGCGGCCTACTACGTGGGCCGCGAGGGCCAGACCAAGCCCGGCATCAGCATTCCGCCGTCGCAGCTGTGGTGGCGCCACACCGGAGGCGCGGCGCGGGCGCTCGGACTCGATGGCGTCATCGGCAACCTGCAGCCGGGCTGCGAGGCCGATTTCCTGGTGATCGATCCGAAGGCGACGCCCCTGCTGGCGCGCAAGACCGGGTTGGCGAACAGCCTCGAGGAACTGCTGTTCTCGCTGATCGTGCTGGGCGACGACCGCTTGATCGAGCGCACCGTGATTTCGCAGAGTGGGTAGGCCCCCACGCTCCGCACTTCGTGTGTCGCTGCCCCCCAAGGGGGCCGCAGGCCGCCTTGGGGCGGCCCGGCGCCGGCCTGGGCGTCTCTTTCGCCTCCTTAGAATAGCGACCCCGAGGAAGGACCCCGACATGAGCATCAAGAGCGACAAGTGGATCCGGCGCATGGCCGAGAAGAACGGCATGATCGAGCCCTTCGAGCCGGGCCAGATCCGCGAGCAGGACGGCCACAAGATCATCAGCTACGGCACCTCGAGCTACGGCTACGACATCCGCTGCGCGCCCGAGTTCAAGGTCTTCACCAACATCCACAGTACCGTGGTCGACCCGAAGAACTTCGACGAGAAGAGCTTCGTCGACTTCCACGGCGACAGCTGCATCATCCCGCCGAACAGCTTCGCGCTGGCGCGCACGGTCGAGTACTTCCGCATCCCGCGCAACGTGCTGACTATCTGCCTCGGCAAGAGCACCTATGCGCGCTGCGGCATCATCGTCAACGTCACGCCCTTCGAGCCCGAATGGGAAGGCTACGTCACGCTCGAATTCAGCAACACCACGCCGCTGCCCGCCAAGATCTACGCCGGCGAGGGCTGTGCCCAGGTGCTGTTCTTCGAGAGCGACGAGGTCTGCGAGGTCAGCTACAAGGACCGGGGCGGCAAATACCAGGGGCAGCGCGGCGTCACCCTTCCGAAAGCCTGAACCGCGGCTTCGGCCCGGTCCTACATCGGGTCGGGCCGGGGCGGCGGTGCGTCGCCGGGCCAGCCCCTGCAACATCTTGTTCCATTCCACGCGCTTTCGGCGTGGGCCCAAGGAACGAGAACATGTCGATCTTCGAGCGCGCGCGCGAGACCAGTCCCTACACTTGGCTTTTGATCGCATGCCTGGTTACCGTCGCGCTGGCCCTGGGCGTTTCGATGGCGCTGGTGACGCAGTCGCAGGTGAACAAGGCCGAGGCGCACTACGCCGC
>NZ_JBFUIU010000217.1:0-12203 GCF_056401695.1 Variovorax sp. P4_D9 | reverse complement strand
TGCCGAGCTCGAGGCCGGCGCGGTCGGCAGCGTCGAAGAAGCCTTGCAGCGCCGGCAGCGTGCCGGCCGAGACGGTCTGGTCGTTCTCGATCACGAGCTCGATGCGGGTCTCGGCGAGCTGCACCTTGAGTCCCCACAGCGAACCGTGCGAGGCCGGGCCGAAGTCGCCGATCGACATCTTGAGCCGTTTGGCGCCGAGCGTGGTGGCCGCAGCGATGCCGCGGCCGAGCGCCGCGCTGTCGAGCCAGCCGCCCTCGGCCCAGAGGCCCTCGGGGCTGGAGTAGACCGAGGCCAGGCCGACCATCGCAGGCAACTCCGAGGCCGGTTCGCGCAGCAGTTCGCCGCGCACCTCGACGCTATCGGCACCGGCGGCACGCGCGAGCTGCGCGCACCAGAGCTGGCCATGGCGCCCGATCTCTGCGGCGCCGAAGGACGAAAGGGAAATCAGTACCGGCGTCATATCTGGCTTCGCGGCGTCAGTGCGCTTGATGGGAACTCAGAATCTGTCCGAGGAACTGGCGCGTCTTCTCGTGCTTCGGATTGCCGAAGAATTCGGCCGGCGGCCCCTGCTCGATGATCCGGCCGTCGGCCATGAAGATCACGCGGTCGGCCACGCTGCGGGCGAAGCCCATCTCGTGAGTGACGCACAGCATGGTCATGCCGTCCTCGGCGAGACCGATCATGGTATCGAGCACTTCCTTGACCATCTCGGGATCGAGCGCCGAGGTCGGTTCGTCGAACAGCATGATCTTGGGTGCCATGCACAGCGCACGCGCGATCGCCACCCGCTGCTGCTGGCCGCCCGAGAGCTGGCTCGGGTACTTGTGGGCCTGTTCGGGGATGCGTACCCGGGTCAGATACTTCATCGCCACTTCTTCCGCCTCGGTCTTGCTCATGCCGCGCGAGCGCATCGGCGCCAGCGTGCAGTTCTGCAGGATCGTCAGGTGCGGGAACAGGTTGAACTGCTGAAACACCATGCCGACCTCGGCCCGCACGGCATCGACGTTCTTGCCGCCGGCCGTGAGCTCGATGCCATCGACCACGATCTTGCCCTTCTGCACCGTCTCAAGGCAGTTGATGCAGCGGATCAGGGTCGACTTGCCCGAGCCCGAAGGGCCGCAGATCACGATGCGCTCGCCGGTGCGCACCGACAGGTCGATGCCGGTCAGCACCTGGAAGCTGCCGTACCACTTGTTCACCGCCTCCATGCGGATGATCGGGTCGGCTGCTGCTGCGCTGTTCGTGACTGCGTCGGTCATGGATGTTCCCGGGATCGGTTCGTCTTACTGCAGCTTGGGCAGGTCGGTCTGCAGCCACTTTTGATAGAGCTTGTTGAGCTCGCCATTGGCCGAGTTCTTCGCCACGAAGTCGTTAACGTTTTTGAGCAGGTCGTCCTGGCCGGGGCGCATCGCGATACCCATGTTCTGCTGAACCAGGTTGAACTTGTTCTCGAAGGTGTTCGGCGGCACGCGCTTGGCGATCTGGGCGGCGACGGTCGTCGAAGCGCCGATCGCATCGACCTGGCCCGACATCAGCGCCTGCATGGCCGAAGCGTCGTCGTCGAAGCGGCGGATCTCGGTGCCTTCGGGCGCGGCCTTGGTCACGGCGACGTCCTGCGTGCTGGCGCGGGCCACGCCCACGCGCAGGCCCTTCAAGTCGGCCGCGCTCTTGATCGGCGTGCCGGTCTTGCCGTAGAGCACGATGGTCGCGGCCGCATAGGGCTGCGAGAACTGCACCTGCTTGGCCCGCTCGGGCGTGATGGCCAGCGAGGCGACCAACAGGTCGACCTTGTTGGTCAGCAGGAAGGGAATGCGGTTCGGGCCGGTGACCGGCACGATGTTGGCCTTGACGCCCCACTCCTTGGCCAGCAGCTTAGCGACGTCGGCGTCGTAGCCGTCGGGCTGGTTCTTCGCGTCGGTGGTGCCGTAGGGCGGGAAGTCGACCAGCATGCCGATCGTGATTTCGCCCTTCTTCTTGATGTCGGCCACGCTCTGGGCCGAGGCGAAGGGAGCGAAGGTCGTGAGCGCGGCGCCCAGGCCCAGTGCTGCAAGCGCAGCGCGGCGGGTGGTGGAACGGATCATGTCGAAGGTCTCCTAGGTTGAGGACTTGGATGAAGAAGCGAGAGAAAGCTCATCGTGCCAGCGCCCGCGCCCGCTTGCGCTCCATGCGCGCGGCCAGCAGCGACAGCGGCCAGCAGATCACGAAGTAGATCGCGGCCACCGTGGTGAACACGTGCAGCGGCTGGAAGGTGGCGTTGTTGATGATCTGGCCGGCGCGCGTGACTTCGGTGAAGCCGATGATGGCAGCCAGCGAGGTGCCCTTGATGATCTGCACCACGTAGCCCACCGTGGGCGGCAGCGCGATCTTGAAGGCCTGCGGCAGCACCACGTCGCGCATCCGCGCGGCGTAGCTGAGGTTCAGCGCCTGCGCAGCCTCCCACTGGCCGCGCGGGATCGCCTCGATGCAGCCGCGCCAGATCTCGCCGAGGAAGGCGGCGCTGTTGAGGATCAACGCCACGCCGGCCGCGATCCACGGGTTGATTTCGAGGCCCAGCACCGGCGCGCCGAAGAAGATCAGGAACAGCTGCAGCAGCAGCGGCGTGCCCTGGAAGATCTGGATGAAGCCGGTCGACAGCACACGGGCGGCCTTGTTGTCGGCGGTGCGTGCGAGGGCGATCGCGAGGCCGAGGATCGCGCCGCCGACGAAGGCGATCRCGGACAAGGCCAGCGTCCATTGGGCCGCTTCGAGGATGAACAGGAATTCAGGAAAGCCGAAGGTACGCATGGTGTTCAGCGCCGGTCCGGATAGTTGAGCGTGCGCCTGTAGATCAGCTTGAACAGCGCCGAAAAAGCCAGCGACAGCGCCAGGTAGATGCAGGCCACCACGATGTAGATCTCGAAGCTGCGGAAGGTCTGCGACTGCAGATTGGCGGCCACGGAGGTCAGGTCGTCGGCCGAGATCACCGAGACCACGGCCGAACTCAGCATGAGCAGGATGAACTGGCTCGTGAGCGCCGGATAGATCGCCTTCAGCGCCGGCTTGATGATCACGAAGCGGAAGATTTCCCAGGGCTTCAGGTTGAGCGCCCGGCCGGCCTCGATCTGCCCCTTGGGAATCGATTCGATGCCGGCGCGCACGATCTCGGCCGCATAGGCGCCGAGGTTCACCACCATCGCGGTCAGCGCCGCGGTGTAGGGCGACCAGCGCAGCCCGATGGCCGGCAGCGCGAAGAAAAAGAAGAACAGCTGCACCAGGAAGGGCGTGTTGCGAATGACCTCGATGTAGGCGTTGACGACGAAGCGCAGCCAGGCCGGGCCCGAGGTCTTGCCCCAGGCGCAGAAGACCGCCACCACCAGGCCCAGCAGCGTGGCCACCAGCGACAGCTGGATCGTGATCCAGGTGCCCTTGAGCAGCAGGGGCCAGGCGGCGAAGACGGCGTCGAACTGGAATTGGTAGTTCACGGGGGGCGTCGATTCGAAGGCAGGTTCGATGTTGGTGCACCCCGTCGGAAAAGCACTTCATAAGGGGCATCGCAGTATATGTGAAACCGGTTTCAGCACCGTCCTAGGGATTCCCCTAGGTCCCGCTGATGCCTACACTGGCGGCATGCTCAACACCGAACTGGCGGACGCCGAGGCGGAGCTTTCCGGCGCAGGTGCCGCACCCGTCGTGCAGCACCTGCGCCAGACCCTGCTGTGGCCTCTGCGCCTGATGCCGACCCACCAGCCGCGCTCGGCGCAGCGCGGCCCGTGGCAAGTGCTGCGCGACCTCGGCGATGCCTCCCCCTGGCGCGAGGAGATCGACGAATACACCGGCGCCAGCGACCGCTTCCACGAGCGCCACTACAACGAGTTCGTGAGCTTCCTGCCCTACGTGCAGCGCTTCCTGTATGGCGACGGCCGCAAGGGCCGCGCGACCAGCGCCGCCGGCGGCGCCAGCGGCGGCGATTCGCCGATGCGGGTGTTCCGCCGCAGCGACGTCGCCGCGGTGCGGGTGGTGGCGCGGCCGGGCGACGCGCCGATCACGCTGCAGGTGGTGCATGTCGATCTCTACTTCTTCTTCGACGTCGACGTGGTGCTGCTCAACGTCGAGGTCGGCGTCGATCAGCTGACCCTGGCGCAGGCACACGAGATCCTGTATCGCTTCGGCCGCGCCTACCCCGGCGGCTGGGATGCGCAGGGCCAGGCGCTGCACTGCATGCACAACGTCGAGTGGCTGGCCGCCGATGGCAGCGTGCTGGCTGCTTCCGATGCGCAGCAGCGCGAAGCCTTCCTGGCGCATGTGGCCGAGCACCGTGCGCCGCGGCTGGCCGCCCACTGGGCCTGGCTCATGCGGCCGCTGGTCAGCGACCATTCGGACGAGGCCGGGATGCTGCGCTTCCGCCAGATCGAGTACTACCGGATGCCGGTGATGGCCTACCTCGCGCTCGACGATCCGCGCCGCCTCTCGCGCAGCGATTTCATCCGGCTGGCGATGGTCACCGGCACGGCCGAGCCCCCCGGCAGCGCAGCCCGCCCTCTGCCTTACATCGAAGAGCACGTGGTCGACTTCGAGAAGCGCTTCTGTTACGACCGCTTCTGGACCGATGCCGGTGCCGCGCCCCGCACCCGCTACCTTTGCAACGGCCTCGCACTGATCGTGATCGGCGATGCCCACGCCGAATACTTCTGCTGCCGCGACCGCGGCGTGCTGGCGCAGTTCAGGCACCAGCACTTCCTGCTGTTCCTGATCGCGCACTTCCAGAAGGCGGCACTGCTGATGTACTCCGACCGGCTGGTCGAGGCGCTGCGCATGCTCGACATCCACGACGTCGCCAGCGTCAAGCGCTTCAAACGAGCAATCCGCGCCAGCTTCGAGGGCTTTCTGCGCTTCACGCACCGCTACTGGTTCCACGAGATCTCGGAGCAGGCGCAGGTGCGCGCGCTGTCCCACATGTGCACCACGCACCTGGGGCTCGACCCGCTCTACGACGAGGTCAAGGAGCGCATCGCCGACATGAATACCTACCTCGAAGCCGACAGCCTGCGCCGCCAGGCCAACACGGTGGTGCGGCTCACGGTGGTCACGCTGTTCGGCCTGATCGGCACCATCACCACCGGCTTCCTCGGCATGAACCTGCTGGCCGAGGCCGACTCGCCGCTGTGGCGCAAGCTGCTGTGGTTCGGCATCGTCTTCGCATTCACCACCTGGCTCACGGTCTACACCATGGTCAAGTCGAAGCGCCTGTCGGACTTCATCGATGCGCTGTCCGACGAGCGGCACACGCTGCGCACCAAGCTCGGCGTGCTGGCCCGGGTCTGGCGCCCGGGTTCGGACTGAGCGCGTGTCGAGGGGGGTTGTCTCGCCATGATCAGGAGCGTTGCTGCGGCGCTGCTGCTGCTGGCCATGGCCGCCTGGAGTTCTCATGCCGCCGACATGGGGATCCGCATCACCGGGCCCGTGGTCCAGCAGGGACTTCCTTCCGGCTCCGGCATGAGTTGGCATGCAGGAAGGTATTTCGTGGTCGGGGACGATTCGCCCTATCTGTTCACGCTGGATCGCAAGTTCACGATCATCGACCGCTCGCTTTTGAAGGACTATCCCGTCCAGGGCAACGGCCGCATCGCCAAAAACATCAAGCCCGACTACGAGGCGATGGCCACCGTCACGTGGAACGGGTCGGTCTGGAACCTGATCCTGGGCTCCGGCGGCAAGAAGGGCACGCGGGAAACCGGACTGATGGTCGCCACGGATGGCAAGTCCACCTCGCATGGGCGGGACATGGCCGCGCTGTACCGGGACTTCGCCGACCTCGCGGGTTTCAAGGCCGACCAGACGGTCAACATCGAGGCCCTGGCCATTGCCCATGACGATGCCTACTTCTTCAACCGAGGCAACGCCGACAGGAACATCCTGTTCACGGTCGCGCTCGCCGACCTCATGGCTTACATGACCGGCAAGGCCGACAAGATCGCCGACATCGGCCTGCACGAGGCCAGGCTGCCCCGACTGAAGGGGTTCGAGGCAGGGTTCTCCGGCGCCGACTATTGGCCCGAGATCGACAGCTTGGTCTACAGTGCCTCCGTCGAGGGATCCGGCAATGCCTACGACGACGGCGCGGTGCTGGGCAGCTACCTCGGCCTGATCCCCCGGTCCAGGCTCAAGGACCGCGCGCCCCTGGACCTGAGCCGAAGCGCGCAACGCCTCTCCAGCGGCGGCCTGCCGGTCAAGACCAAGGTCGAGTCCGTCGCGCTGACGCACACCGAAAGGCAGCGGGCCATCGGTGCCCTGGTCAGCGACAACGACGACGGCAGCAGCGAGTTCTTCGACGTCGTGTTGACCGTCAAGCCCGCGAAGCGGCACTGATCGCAGCGGCTCAACTCGCTGCCGCGTCCCTGGCGCGCGGCAGCCAGACCTCGATCGCGCCCGGGTCGGAAGGCACCGGGCGCGGCAGCAGCCGGATCGCCCACGGCTGCCCCGTCGGCGACTGCGCGGTCTGGATCAGGGCCTGCGCACAAGCGCGCGAAGATTCCTCGCGGATGACGACGGTCGGCACCGGATGCCCCACCGGCGGCGCGCGCCCGGCGCGGCGCGAGGTGCTCAGCACGTCCTCGATCGGCGGCACCGAGGCGCCGAGCGCGCGCCACGGGGCGCGCCAGGCGCGTGCCTTGTCGCGCAGGCCGGTGCCGTAGGTCAGGATGTAGACCACCGCGCCTTCGCAGGCGTCCGACGCAATCGGCGCCGGTGGCGGCACGCCGCTGCCCTCGGGCGACGGTGCGTAGGTCGGCGGCGGGCCGGCTGCAATCGGTGGTGCGCTCGCCACCTGGTCGCCGCGCCCCAATCCGCCGAGCCGGTCGCGCAGCCAGACCGCGAGCTTGAAGGGCTCCGGCAAGATGCCGCTGCAGTTCTGCTTGGAACCCGTCTGGCCGCTGTAGTCGCGCGCCCAGTAGCGTGGCGCGCATGGCGGCGCCTGCGCCGGCTGCAGACAGTCGATGCCGTTGCCGGGATCGAGCAGCCGCGTACAGGCCGGCGAGCGCTGGCCCGCGGCCTCGCCGGCGCAAGCCTGCTTGGCATCGTCGACGATCCGCACCGAGAGCCGGAACTTGGCCATGAAGTTGTCGCTGCCCTCGCGGCACAGAAGGTCGCCGGTGCGCAGCAACTCGGCCGCCAGCAGGGCCGGCGCGTCGCTGTCGGCCTCGCCGTTGCGCAGATGGGCCCAGCGTTCGGTGAGGTCCTTGAAGGCGCCGTTCTCCGAACGCTCCTGGTCGGCGCGCTGGGCGCGCCAGCTGTCGATGCCCTGCCAGGCGGCGACGCCGAAGGTGGCGGCGGTGCCGATGCCGATCGACGCCGTCACCGCGCCGGCCTTGAGCACACGGGCCTGCACCCGGCTCATCGAGCCCACCGCGGCCGCCGCGGCGCTGTCCTTGTCGCCGGGCTTGGCGCCGCGGGCGCTCGAATCCGGCTGGCCGTCGTCGAGCACGAACAGCCCCGGCGCGCCCTGCGCGACATGCTCGAGCATCTCTTCGTCGAGCCGGAAGCCGATTTCCGAGCCGAGCCGGAAGTAACTCTCCCATTGCGCCTCGTCGAAGAACTGGTCGGTGGTCGGCTGCTGCGGGAACAGCGGGTTGGCGGCCTTGAAGTTGACCAGGTCGACCGGCAGCGCGGCCGAGACATTGGGCTTCACGAGCACGATCTGCCCGGTGGCGCCGCTCGCGTAGCGCACCTGCGCCAGCGCCAGGCAGGCCTGGCTGGTAGGCGAGGCCAGGTCGTTGAGCGAGCCGAAGGCACCCAGGTGCGTCCATTCGGCATCGGGCCGCGGCTTCATGAAGACGATCTCGGCATTGAGGTCGATGCGGGCCCGCCGGATCAGGATCTCGAGGTCGCAGAAGCGGTAGTCCGGATCGGCGCCGCAATCGGCGATGACGATCAGCGCCGCCTCTTGCCGCAGCAGCGCGTAGGCGCCGGTGTTCTCGAAATGGCCGCCATCGCTCAGGTACCAGTTGGCCGAGCTGCTGCCCGGAAAGGCGCCGAAGCACTCGAGCAGCAGGAAGCGGGTCTTCATGAGCAGCGGGCTCGCATGGATCACCGCGCCGTGCTGGGCGATGCCGGCCCCGGCACTGTTCCACCAGTAGCCGAGCCGAAGGCCCGCGAACAGCGACAGCGCCGAGATGCCGCGCTTGGTGAGCCGCCCGAGGCCCGGCGCGAAAGCTGCGCCGGAAATCGCCATCCAGGCCCCCAGCGTCAGCGCGCCGTCGCCGTGCGCCTGTGCCCATGGGGCACCGCCGGCCTGCATCCAGCCCAGTGGGCCGATAGTCAATGGCTGGCTCTTGCGGTCGCGGTTGAACAGCCGCTCCTTGGTGTCGTGCGTCTGGTTGATGCACACGTTGGCCAGGTGCACCGGGCCGCCATGGGCATGCGGCGCGTAGCGCAGCTGCGAGATGTCGTCGTGCGGATCGACCTCGCCGACCGGCACCTGCGGCGGCTCCAGTCCGGACACCTTGTCGGTGGCCTGGGCACCCAGCCGCCGTGCGTTGGCGGCACCGAGATAGCCCCGTACGATGCGCGCCTTGTAGAACATGTGCAGCGACGACGCATTCAGGAAGGCGAAGTTGCGCCCGGTCGCCAGCGCATAGACGCCGATGATCACGGCGATGGTGCCGAGCCAGGCCCAGCCGCGCATGAAGTCCAGCCCGGCGGGCGTGAAGACCGGCAGCAACACGGCCGCATACACCACGCCGACCCACCAGGCCGCGAGGCAGAAGGCCAGCGCCAGTCCGAGCAGGCTGGCGAGCGTCAACATCAGCGTCTTGCCGACGCCGGGCAGCTCCTGCCGGTGCGACAGCAGCATCGGCAGCACGCCGCGCAGCACCGCCGCCGCCACCAGCAGAACCGCGCCGTACGAGGCGCGCTGCTCCTGGCCCTCGGCCGCCAGCCACCAGGCGCTGCGGTCGAGCAGGCCGAGCATGACGATCAGCAGCGCGGCGTTCATCACCGAGGCCAGCCGGTCGGTCAGCTCGTTGCGCAACTCGCCGGGCGAGCGCCTGCGGCTGCGGTGCAACACCCACAGCAGGGCCACCACCCAGCAGACCGCGAAGGCCTCGAAGGCCGGCGCCAGCCAGGGCGGACCGCTGTAGCGCTGCATCAGCTTCGGAGCGACGAAAGCAGCGCCAAGGCCCAGCGCCAGCCACATCGCGACCTGCAGCAGCATCGACGAGGTCGACGGCCTGTCGTGCACCGACCAGTAGGCGCAGGCCAGGACCACCGAGGCGAGGAAGGGACCGACCAGCGTGAACCACAGCGTCGGCCACTGAGTCGCCCACTCGACCACCAGCCGCACGTAGTGCTCGGCATAGAGCTCGGGGGTTCGCACCACCGCGTCCGGCGGCACGCTGTTCAGGTCGACGGCACGGAACACGGCGTCCCACAGCAGCAGGTTGGTGGCCGCCAGCACCATGCCGATCAGGCTGGCGGCGATCGCCAGCTCGATGTGGGTGGCCAGCAGATTGCGCAGATAGAGCGCGGTGGCGAACAGGGTGTCGCGCAGGCCGCCCGGAATCAGGTAGCGGCCATTGGCGCGCAGCCACCAGCCGAAGCGCGCCCGGTCGACATCGCCGAGCGCGACCTCGATCTCGCGCACCTCCTGGGCCGAATGGGCATTGGTGCACAGTCGCCCGAGCGCGGCACCGATGTAGCCACCTCCCGACACGGTCGACATCAGGTCGAACTTGAGCAGTTGCCGACGTGCCGCCAGCGCTTTCAGCAGGCCCAGGCAGAAGGTGGCGCTGCGGATGCCTCCACCCGACAGCGCCAGGCCCCAGGGCCGTCGGCCATCGTCGGCGCCGTGCAGGGCGCATCGACGCTCGGCGACCAGCTTCTGGATGGTGTCGTCCATTCGGCTCCTCGTCGTTCAATGCAATATTTCATGCACGAGGCGATCGATCAATGGCTCGAACGGCCTATGTCGGAGCGCAAGGGCCGGCATCGACGGGCCGCATTGGGTAAGCTCGCGGCCGCCCCCTGCCCGCTGCAGCCCCGTTTCGGAAACCCRCCCCATGCCCGCCGCTCGCCCCGATGCCACGCCCCTCATCCCGATGCGCAATCAGTCCCGCTGGCGCGCCGGCCTGGCGTTGGCAGCCTGCGCGCTGCTCACGGCCTGCCACGGCAGCAGCGCCTGCGAGAGCCCCTATACGGCCTCCCCCCAGTTCAAGGACTGCAGCTTCCAGAACCCACCGAACCCGGACGCCCTGCCCTCGGCCGGCAGCTGGCAGATCTGGTCACGCTTTCTGGTCGGCACCAAGACCGACACCGTGCCGACCGACCCGATCCCGGTGCAGGCACTGGCCACCGCGCAACTCGAGGCGCTGGACCCGCAGGCCAACCACCTGGTGCGCCTGGGCCATTCGTCGCATCTGCTCAAGCTGCGCGGCAAGTACTGGCTGATCGATCCGGTGTTCAGCGAGCGCGCCTCGCCTTTCCAATGGCTCGGGCCGCGGCRCTTCCACCCGCCGCCGATCTCGCTCGAGCAGCTGCCGCCGATCGAGGGGTTGATCCTCTCGCACGACCACTACGACCATCTCGATGTCGCGACCATCGAATACCTGTCGCAGCGGGTGCAGCGCTACTTCGCGCCGCTGGGTGTGAAGGCGCGGCTGGTCGAGTTCGGCGTGCCGGCCGAGCGGGTCACCGAACTCGATTGGTGGGACCAGGCGCAGCACGACGGCGTGCAGCTGGTGGCGACGCCGGCGCAGCACTTTTCAGGACGCACCCTGAGCGATCGCAACAGCACGCTGTGGGCCTCGTGGGTGATCGAAAGCGGCGGCCAGCGCATCTTCTACAGCGGCGACTCAGGCTACTTCAAGGGCTTCCGCGAGATCGGCGAGCGCTTCAGCGGCTTCGACCTGGCGATGCTGGAGAACGGTGCCTACGACGCCTATTGGCCGTCCGTCCACATGACGCCCGAACAAAGCGTGCAGGCCGTCGAGGACCTGCGCGGCAAGGTGCTGTACTCGGTGCACAACAGCACCTTCGACCTCGCCTTCCACACCTGGCACGACCCGCTGGACCGCATCGCCGATCTGTCGGAGAGCAAGAAGATCGCACTCGCCACGCCACTGATCGGCGAGGTGCTGACAGTCGGCCAGCCGCGCACCAACGTGCGCTGGTGGGCCGGGCTGAAGTAGGGCCGGCTCAACGTTTGCGTTGACGCTCCTGCGCCCGCCGCACCTGCCGGCTCTGCCCGGCCTCGGCGGCGGCCCGCGCCTGCTCGGCCTTCTTCTGCCGCCGGCGGCTCGACAGCCAGCGGCCCAGCACGAAGCTGGCCAAGCCGCTCAGGACCGCGATCGCCAGTCCGATGATTCCGATTTCCATGGCGCGCGTCCCTACAGCACGCGCACGACGCCGCTCGGCTTGAAGCCGAGGTCGGCCGCCTTGCCCTTGCGCGCCCGGCTGCCGCGGGCGTTGTTGAGCGTACGGATCTCGAGCGTCTCCTCGCGCTCCTTGCCGCCGCGGCCGATGCCTTCGATCTTCACGCTGCGCGTGTAGGCCGCCGCACCGGCCAGCGTGTCCTTGGCTTCGAGGTCGATCAAGGTCAGCCCGCGGCCGCCCTTCGGCAGTGCCTTGAGCTCTCCGATCTCGAAGGTCAGGATCCGGCCGCCGGTCGAGGCACAGGCCACGTGCGTGGCCGCCGGCAGCGGCTCGGCACCGCCGGCGCCGCCGACCAGCGACGGCCGGCAGAGCTGCTCGCCCTCGCCGACGTCGATGAAGGCCTTGCCGCCGCGCTGCCGCGAGATCATGTTCTCGACCGAGGCGATGAAGCCGTAGCCGCCGGTGTTCGCAAGCAGCAGGCTGGCGCCGAGCGGCCCGGCGAAGTAATGCGCCACGTGCGTGCCGCTGTCGAGGTCGATCAGCGTCGTCACCGGCTGGCCGTCGCCGCGACCGCCCGGCAGCGAGGCCACCGGCACGCTGTAGACGCGCACGCCCTTGTCCTTGGCGGTTCCGAAGACCAGCAGCATGTCGACCGATCGGCATTCGAAGGCCTCGTACAGCGCATCGCCCGACTTGAAGCTGTACTCGGGCGCCGTCGCGCCCGCGCCGCGCTCGCTGGCCCAGCCTTTCTGCGTACGCACCCAGCCCTTCTGCGACACGATCACGGTCACCGGCTCGTCGACCACGCGCACTTCGGCGACCGCGCGCTTCTCGGCCTGGATCAGCGTGCGGCGTGGATC
>NZ_JBFUIU010000216.1:0-12209 GCF_056401695.1 Variovorax sp. P4_D9 | reverse complement strand
GCCTTCCTCGGAGGGCCTGCCCTGCGCCCGCCTGCCGGCCGGCGCACGGGTGGAATGTTGGCTTTTGGGGCGACTCTGGCCAGAGAGCGAAGCGCTTAAAGGAAAACTGGAGGGAGGTGACGAACTTCCGCTGTTGGCCGACAGCCGCCCTGACGGTCGGTTAGCCTGGACCCTTCAGGCCAGCCAGCATCTTGTCCATGATGGGGTCGATTTTGAAGGCCGCACCTCGCCATTTGTCTGGGCTGATGCCGCCGCCGCCGAAGACGCCAGATGGAAGGGCATAAGTGGCTTCGCCGACTAGCTCGCGGTCACGATAGAGCGAGATTCGCGCGTCCGACATGAACGCCTTCAGGTCCCAACGTCGCGATGCAGCATATGTCACTCGGTATGGGCAGGGGGCAGGAGAAGCATCGAACACGCGCGTCGCAATGCCGTGGCGCCTGAAGGCGTCCTCAATCGGAGGCAGCAGGTCCTCGACGTACACATCAGCGTTGCGCTCAATGCGAACGGTCTCGATCTTGATCGCCGTCACGGGCCTGACCGTCGTCGTGCTAGCACAGGCTGCCAGGAGCGCGGCAACGCTCAAGACTAAAAGACGCGAGGCGCTCATCGGTTTCCCAGTTTGATTGATTGCATGCGCGGTGAATGTTGCGCTGGTGCATGTTGTAGCGGAATGTACTGAGCCCAAGAGCCGCCTCCTTCCACCCATAGGAAAACTGGAAGCCCGTGACGAAGTTCCGTACACGGACGCCCCGCGGTCTTGTCCATCCTCCCTATCGCGCCTCGTAGTCTTCCATCGGCTTGTCGGTGGGGTTGGCCCATGCCGCCTTCGTCAACGCGCTTGCCGGCAGTCCCACCTTCGAGTTGTTGGGAGGAATGGGTTGCATGAACCATTTGTCATAGATGCGAGCAACTTCGCCGCTCTTCGCCAACGACACGATGCTCTGATCGACGAGCTTCTTGAAGGCGAGATCGCCCTTGGGAATCATGATCGCGATTGGCTCGACGCTGAGGATCTGGTCCAGTAACTTGTACTGTGCCGGCTCCCTGCTCTTGGAGATAAGAGTGGCCAGGATCTGGCCGTCGGCGGCAAAGCCTTCTGCACGGCCCGACTCGAGCAGCAGGAATCCTTCGCTGTTGTCCTTGGCGAGGACCTCGCTCATGTCGTTCCCGCTATCGCGCTTCAGCTTCCTCAGGACTTGCACGGAGGTGCTCCCTGTGGTCGCGGCCACGGTCTTGCCGGAAAGCTGAGCCGGGGTCTCAATTCCGGAGGTCGACTTGACCGCAATGCGAACGCCTTCCACATACAGCGTGGGAGCGAACGTCACGTCTTTCTGACGAGCCGCGTTGTTCGTCGTGGTCCCGCATTCGATGTCGACGGTCCCGTTCACGACAAGTGGAATGCGATTCTGCGGCGTGACCAACTGGTAGTTCACATTGAGCTTGTCGAGTTGTACTGCCTTCTTGATGTCGGCAATAATGCGCTCGCAGATCTCGACATGAAAGCCCGTGTACTTGCCGGGGCCCAAGGTGAACGACATCGCGCCCGAGGCGTCGCGCACGCCGACGGCAATGGAACCTGACTCCTTGATCTTCTTCAGCGTATCGGTTTGCGCAGCAGCAGAGCCGAAGAACGTCAGGAGTGCGCCGGCGATGGCAGCAACGCAAAGGTATTGTTTCTTCATGACCGAGCTTTCAGACGGCGAACAACGAGTCCAGGTCCGCAAACGACTTCATCTCGATGGCATTGCCTGACGGATCGAGAAAGAACATCGTGGCTTGTTCGCCCGGCTCACCCTTGAATCGGATGTAGGGCTCGATGACGAACTTGGTCTGACGGGCCACGAGCTTGTCAGCCATGGCTCGCCATTGGTCCATCGGCAGGATCGCGCCAAAGTGGCGTACCGGCACGTCGTGGCCGTCGACGGCGCTGTGCTGCCGATGACCGCATTCGTCCGGCGCCAGATGCGCCACGATCTGGTGACCATAGAAATCGAAATCGACCCATTCGGGCGCGCTTCGCCCCTCTGGACAACCCAGCAGGTCGCCGTAGAAGGCACGCGCCTCGGCAATGTCGCGAACAGGAAAGGCCAGGTGAAACGGGATCCGCACGGTGGGAGCAGTCATGGTGGTCATCGCAGTAGGAGTTCAGGACGAGAGAACTCTACGCACCTGTCGGCATAACCGAAAGCGATATGTTTTTTTACTGAGCTACACTTTTATTTGTGCATTGATTTGGCGACGATACGCGCGCATGCCGCAGCGTGAGTACCTGGGCCAGCATCGGATAGAGACGCATGACTCGCGTCCGCGGTCACCTCGGATGCATGCGAAGGCGCGCTCAGGGGTCGACTTCCGCCTCGGCTCTCTTCCCGATGACTGCGTAGGCGTTACGCACCAGGTGCGCCAGCAAGCGCGCGGCCTCGCTCAGACTGCGCTCGGATCGATGGACGATCCCGATCTCGCGATAGAAGGTGTGCTCCCCAAGATCGACGGCGCGCACCGCCGCAGGCCAGCGTCGTTGGTTGTAAGTCTGGGGAACCAGCGCAACGCCGAGGCCGTTGGCCACCAGCCTGACGATTGCATCCAGTTCGTCGAGCTCGCAGACTTCCTGAACGGCAATGTGCGTGGCGCGCAAGAAGCGATCCACCTGCCTTCCGCCGAAAGAGGCCCGGTCATAGCGGACGAAGGGCTGAGCGGAAAGTAGCTCGGCCCAATCGCTACCTTCGACACGCCGCGGCACCAGCAATCGGAACGGCTCGCGCGCGAGCGTGGTCCAGCGAAGGTCACTCGGCAGCGAGAACGGGGGGCGGATGATGGCTGCCATGTCGATCTTTCCCGCATCGACCAGATTCAGCATCTCCATCGACAGGCCTGGAACAACGCGCGTATGGCAGCCTGGCGACTGCTTGTGGAACAGCGCCAGTGCGTCAGGCAACAGCAGGCGTTGCACTGACGCGATCGCGCCGATGTTGACGGACTCGCTCGCACGCTGGCCCACGCGCCGTGAGCCCAAGTTGTTGTAGAGGAGGATCAGTTCCTGCGCCCGAGCGAGAGTCTGGTGGCCCATCGTGTTCAGGTGCGCCGATCGCCCGGTGCGATCGAACAGGGCAAAGCCAAACTCTTGTTCCAGCCGCTGCATCTGTGCACTCACGGCCGCCTGTGTCAGCCCGATTTTCTGGCCTGCAGCGGCGAAGGTGCCCTCTCGGGCCACGGCGACAAAGGTTTTCAGCTCGCGGATCATTCATAAGCTCCAGTAATGCTGACATCAATAATATATTGATTTTCTTGGTGCTTATGCTCCCTGAAAGCCCACGGGGTGCGCCGCTCCGGCGCCTGTCAATCTTCGAGTCCAGCGCGCTTCGTCAGTTCGACTTGCCCGCGTTGGCATCCAGTGCCTCGCCGATCGCATAGAAATGCCCACCTGCGATGTAGTGCAAGCTGTGCCACGCCGGGTCGGCATTTTCGAAGTTCCAGTGCCCGCCCTCGAAGGCACGCGTGTCCGACCATGCGCCGGTGATTTCGCCGATGAACAAGTCGTAGGTCTGCTGGTTGTGGGGCTCGGGAATGAGCTTGCAGGCAAGCCAAGCTGAGCATCCGGCAACGAATGGAAGGTCGTAGCCGTCGATCTTGAACAGATCCACACCACTGCGTTCCAGTTTGTCTGGCTCTTTGAACAGGCTGCGATGTCCCGTCTGGTACGTGAGCTGCAGTTGTGCCGCGGTGGGAACCTGAATGACAAAGGTTCCGCTCTTCTCGACGAGCTCGCGGGTCTTGGCAATTTTGTCCAGGACGACGGTCAGCTTCGGCGGTGTGTAGTCCAGGGCGCAGGCCCAGGCTGCAGCCATCACGTTGTCCACGCCATCGTGGTGTGAAGACACCAGGATCGTGGGGCCATGATTGAGCAGGCGGTACGCTTTCTCCAATGGGACCGGCGCAATGTGTCTGTTCATAAAGGCTCCTTGGAAGTCGTGCCCGGCGCGCGCGTCGTGAGACCGGAAACTTGGAATGTTGAGTCGCCATTCAGTTAAACCAATGGGCGCCCGCAAACCAGCCGGTCCGAGGTCACGACGTGGGCGCCAGGCTCTGGATTGACCGCAGCCTCGATCAAGGCCTGGGCAATTTGCGGTGCCGGGTTCACGCGCCAGCGGTGCGGTAGTATGGGACCGGCCAGCGTCAGGCCAAGCACCAGCAAGCGCTCGCCCAAGCGGAACTCGTTCCGTTGCCCGCCGATTGCCCCCGGCCGCACGAACGTCAGCGACTTGAAGCCTTCGCCAGCGAGCTCCTGTTCCAGCTCACCCTTGACTCGGTTGTAGAAGAAGCGCGAGGACACGTCCGCGCCGATGGCCGAATTCAGCACGTAGATGCACGCACCATGCCGACGGGCCACGGCCAATGGGTAGCCATGATCCACGCGGCGAAAGGCTTCACGGGAACCGGCGGCTCGCATGGTGGTGCCCAGCGCGCAGATGACCGCGTCCACCCGCCACCAGGCGGCATCTTCGGGCAAGTGGTCGAAATCCACGCGCGGAGACTGCAGCTTGGGGTGCTCCGGCAAAGCACGACGGGAGGGCACTACCACCGCGCCGATCCTTGGATCGGCCAGCGCCAGTTCCATGACATGGCGCCCGACCAGCCCAGTCGCGCCGATGAGGAGCAGTTGCAGCATGACTTCAAAGATGCGCGTCTGCGATCAATCACGCGCCCGCCGCTGGACGGCCTCACCAACCGGAGACATGCCGGTTGACGTTCCGCTCACGCGTCGTGCGTGTGATAGATCTTGCTGACGATGATCCATTTGCCATCGACCTTCAGGAGGTTGAAGAAGTCCGTGAAGCGGAAGCCGGAAATGTTGTCGGTATCGACGCGTGCACTGGCAGCAGTGCCCACGATATCGATGCGAATAATGGAGGCCTTGGCTTCGGGCGAGGGGCGAAACGAGCTGTCGATGGTGTCGAAGAGGCCCTGGATCGGGCCGCCGGCCAGTTTGTTGTCACCATCGACGCCGAAGATGGTCGCCTGCGCGTCGAACGCCGGCTTCATGATGCGCTGTCGGCCATGGCCCCGCCGTCGTTGTACTTGTTCAGCACCTCGACGATAGCGTTGTATTCCTGGACAAAGGTGGGATTGCTCATGTGATGACTCCTGTGGGAAATAGAGAGAGGGAACGTTGTCCTTGGGCGCCAGCTTGGGAAGCCGGATGTATGGGCGGCTCGCCGTATCGGTGCTGGCCGCTAGAGGCCGGTCACGATCAGGTCGCGCCTCGCCCCGCGCGCCTCGAGTTCCACTTCGCCGCCGGCGATGGGCGGGCGCGCCCGATACACCACCACGCCCTGGCGCAGCGCCTCGCCCAATCCACCGAGAAGGGCCGGCTCCCAGAGTCCGGGAATTTCATGCGCATGGAAGATGGCAACCTGGTGCACATCGCTCCATGACAGCCCCAGCTGCGCCAGACTGGCAGCGGTCACGTCGATGGTGTAGCGGGCACGCTGGCGCATGGCCGCCGGGCTCGTATCGCCTTTGGCGATGACCTGGCCATCCGGAGCGATGTCCGCCGTGCCGGACAAGCAGAAGCCACCCTCCTCCGACGATCCGGGCGCGGTGTAGCTGAAGGCGCACATGGATGCGGCCTTCGGCGCATGCGTCGCCAGCGCGATGTTCGAGCGGCACACCCCGCTGAGTTCGCCGTGCATCAATCTCCAGCCGCGCAGTTGCTCCAGGTACGGGGTGTTGAAGTCCGACCAGTCCTTGCGCGTCAGCGGCGTCGGCACGCGCATCTCGRTGCCGCAGAACGCCTGCACCGGACGTCCCACGCTCTTCAGGTAGGACTCGATGAACGGATAAGCCTGGTCGAGCGGCAGCCAAGTCTGCAGCTGCACGCGCACCACCTCGAAGCCCTGATAGGGCACGATGCCGGTGCAGTATGCGACACCGCCGGGCAGGATCCTGTAACTGCCTTCCGCGTTGTCGAGCAGCGACGCCGCGGCGGCGGCCGAGTCAAGGCCGAGCGAAGAATGAGGTGATCCCACTTGCATGGCGATGTCCTTTGCGAGATCAGTTGGAGTACTTCACTTCCGCCGTCCAGGCGTCATTCGGCTGGCTGTGGAGTTGCCAGAACCGCTCGCCCACGGCCTCCGCCTCCCTGGTGTCCGGCGTCACGAGGGCGGCGACGGTCACGGTGGCGATGTGAATGCCCTGCGCCTTGCACTGCTCGAAGAGGCCGAGTGTCAGCGCCCGGATGCCGGCCTTGCCAAGACTCAGCGACAGGAAGTCCGGACTCGGATGAAGCCCGAAGCCTCCGCCGGTCAGCAAGATGGTCCCCGCGCCGCGCGCAGCCATCTTCGGAACAACGGCCTGCGCCGCCGCAAGCGCGCCACCGATGTTGACCGCGAGATCGCCGACGAAGGTGTCGAGCGGCTGTGCGGCGAGCGTCGCCCGACGGATGTTCGCCGCGTTGTAGTGGAGCACGTCGACCGCGCCGTACTGCGCTTCCACGTCCGCCACCAGTGCCGCGACACTCGCGAGTTCGCTCGCATCCACCGTCTTGGCCTCGGCCTCGTAGCCCTTCGCCTTCAGGCGCTCGGCCAATGCCCCCGTGTTGTCGGCACGTCGCGCGCTCAGGACGGCCCGGAAGCCTTCGCGGGCAAACCGCTCTGCGGTCGCGAGGCCCATGCCGGGACCTGTGCCGATGCTGAGGAATGTCTTCATGCATTGCCTTCTCAATTGCTTGGTGCTGTCAGTTTAAACATGCACGATCAATAGATAATCGGAAGTTGGCACACAACTATCATGCAAAAAATGCAGGAATTGCGGGACCGGGTCAGCCTTGAGGAATTGGCGAGCTTCGTGGCCGTCGCGGAGGCCAGCAGCTTCACCGACGCCGCCAGGAAGATCGGGCGAGATGCCACGGTCATCTCGCGGCGTGTCGGCCAGCTCGAGCAACGTCTGGGCGTGCGCCTCCTGTCGCGCACGACGCGTCGCGTTGCCATGACCGAGGTCGGTGCGCTCTACTACCGCCGCGTCCGGGGCTTGCTTGATGACCTGGACAGCGCAAGCCTGGAGGCCAGCAACTTCGCGGCGAGTCCGCAGGGACTGTTGCGCATGTCTCTGCCTGTGACCTTCGGGCGGCGATGGGTCGCGCCGCTGCTGCCGGCGTTCATTGCGCAGCATCCACGCATTCGCGTCGATGCGCGCTTCATCGATCGTTACGTCGACGTGGTCGCCGAAGGAATCGATGTCGCGATCCGCGTCGGGTCCTTGCGCGACAGTTCTCTTACCGCGCGCAAGATCGCATCATTTCGGAACCTGCTCGTCGCGGCGCCGGCCTACGTCGCCGCGCACGGGCAGCCTGCGACGCCGGATGAACTGGCGAAGCACGCGTGCCTCGGATTCACCAGCAATCCGTCTTGGCCGGACTGGACACTAAAGAAAGACGGTCAGCGCAAGACCGTGCGCCCGACGGGCCCGCTTGTTGCCGACAGCTCGGAAGCGCTGCTGCTGGCGGCGATCGCAGGCACTGGCATCATTCTGACGCCCGACTGGCTGGCGGGGCCTGCCATGCGCGCCGGAGAACTCGTCGAGATCCTTCCCGACTGGCAAGGTTCAGAGGAAGGCGGTGTGTACGCGATCATGCCGCCGGGTCGGCTAGTGCCTACGAAGACGCGCGTCTTCGTGGATGAGATCACCCGATCCATCCAAGCCGGCTGGGTTCGGTAAGCGGAGCCGCCGGGATACGCACGCACCTACGAAGGCAAGATCTGCAAGACCACCATGTTCGTTGACACCGACAGTCAGGATGACTTCGCGAGATGGTCCGAACGATGCGGAACGTCGCCGATTGTTAGCCGCTAGAAATCCGCCGTGAGGCAAATTACCGCTTAAACCGTGCTCGGCGCCATGCGACCATCGCGCAGCGCGCCGTCGAACCTGCGCAATCTCCAATATCGCGCCATTGGAGCTTCGCTTGTGCGTTACGCCTACGTCGCTTTAGGCCGGTCGCCGTCCGCGAATTCGTGGACGCGCGCGGGATCGACTTCGTGTAACTGGTAGCCATGCTGCCAGTATCAGCCCTCTTCCACCCGAGCCAGATACCTCTCCATCGTTCGACGCCAAGCGGCCCGAGACAAGCAACGGTCGCGATAGTTCCGGACGTTTCCATAGGGCTCCAGCAACCGTTCGTCCCTGACCTCGGTGAGCACATGCGACATGAGGATGTCGGCCACCGTGAAAGTGTCGGTGGCCACGAACTCACGGCCCTCCAGCCAGCGCTCCAGTCCGGTAAACAAGTGTTTCGCCCAGTCCACCATGAACTGCCTGGGCTTGGCCGCGCCTGCGTCACCGTCGGCAGTCCAGTCGATGAAGAGGATGCTCATCAGCGGCAGTTCGACGGAGTTCATTGCTGCCAGGCACCAGCGGACAACCTGCGCCTCGCCCGCGGGATCGCTTGGGATCAACTTATTCGCCTTCTTCGCAAGGTAGATCAGAATCGCCGCCGATTCGGACAGCACGATCCCGTCGTCATCGATCGCCGGAATCTGCTCGAAGGGACTCAGCCTGCGGTAGGCATCTGTCTTGAGTTCATGCGCCGGATGGTCCATGCCGACGAGCTCGAACGGCATCTGCATTTCTTCGAGTGCCCACAGAACCCGCAGGTCCCGGGTGTGGCCGCGGGCGACCGAGTTGACGCGTGAGAATCCATAGACCTTGAGCACGTTTCTACTCTCCAGCGTGTGCCGTCGATTCAAGGGCAGGGAGCAATCTTGTGAACGATGCCATGGGATCTCCTGGCTGCGGTCCAGGCGCCAGTGTCGGGCGATCCGCGCCGCGGATTCAGCGGGAAATTACTCATAGCGGCGTAGGAACGGCGGACATGCGGACTGCCCCTCAGAAGTTGCCGCGGCATAAGCGTGGCCGACCTCATGCGCTGCGCCGGCCTCACGCACGGCGGCTTCTACCGCCACTTCGGCCCGCGCGACGAACTGGTCGACGAGGCCGTCGAGCGCGCATTGCAGGACGGCAGCGTGGCGGTCGAGATGTCCTGGAGTTGGGTTACGCGCCGACCGTCCGGTTGTGGCCGTCAGCGGCATTTCCCGGAGGATGCCACAAGGCAACGAAGACGACCCCGAAGGGTTTCGTTCGCGCGGCTGACCTATCGCGATTGGGGTCGCCGTCAGTAGACTGGTGCGCAAGAAGAGAAATCGCTCACATGCACACGTCCCTTGAATCCCTCGCCCCCCTGCGCCAGCTCATCGCGGCGCGTATGGCCACAATCGACGAGAGCTTCGCGCCACGTCAGGACGGCTCCCTCCCCTACGCCGACGGCGACTCGGACAGCGCCCGCGTGCTCATTCGCCAGCACACGATACTGACGGACCTGAAGGAAGCCGTCGCGATCGGCGTGAACACGCTGGACTTCACCTTCGAGGGCGAGTTCGACCCGGTCGAAGACTCGCTCGCGCCAGAAGGTGAGACGGCCTTCGAGAAGAACAAGGCGCTGCACGAGATCGCACTGGCCGGCATCGAGCCCATCATCGCCGCCGCGCGCGCCGCCGGCATCGCCATCCACGCCCCGGAACTCGAGCAGGAAGCCGAGGCGGTCACGGACGATCAGCCCGTAGGAGAGCGCCTTGGCGGCTAACATGAACGAGCGGCTGCGCTCCGCTGCGACCGTGTTCGACAAGTTGCGCTCGCGCCGCGCCGGCACGCGCATCGGCACCCTTTTCGATCGGCCGATTCACGATTTCATCGAAAACCGGGACGGAGCGCGCTGGACGTTCGACGGAAAGCTTTTTGCCGGCCGCGTGCTGGCGCCATCGGACATCGTCCATCACCAGGCGGTCTACGCGCAGGTGGCGTGCTGAGATGCTGAGCGAGCGCCCACAGGCAGGCGCCCATGCCGGAGGTGGCGGCAGCCGCAGCATCGACGGATTGGTCATAGATCAGATCAAGCAGCGGGTCGACATCGTCGAGGTCGTCGGCCGGCACGTGGAGCTGAAGCGCGCCGGCGGTGCGCTCTTCAGGGGCCTGTGTCCTTTCCACACTGAGCGCTCGCCTTCCTTCACCGTCACGCCCACGCGCCAGAGCTACCACTGCTTCGGCTGCGGCGCCCACGGCGACGCCGTCCAGTTCCTGATGGAGATGGAGGGCATGTCCTTCCGCGAAACCATCGAGGACATGGCCCAGGCGGCAGGTGTCGCGATTCCTGCGCCGGACCCGCACGCACCGGTGGTCAGCCGCCCAGCGCCCGATGTGAAGAAGGCCATGCAACCTGGCCATGGACATTGCGGCGAACCGGTATTCCGGGGAACTCGCTGGCGCGCTTGAGCTGATCCGCGCTCGGCCGGACGCCGCCGGCTTCCAGGCCGACAGCGCTCGCTACGTCCATGCGAAGCGCGGCATTCACCAGACCAGCATCGACCGTTTCCGCATCGGCCTCGCGCCGAAAGGCTGGGACACCCTCAGGGACTTGGCCTGGCCGCGCGAGACGTTTGCCCCGGGCGACCAGGACGCAGCCAAGACGCTCGCCGCGGTGGATCTGATCCGCCCCCGAGAGCAACGTGATGCCGATGCTTCGACCGCCTCGGCACYGACACCGTCCGCTACACCAGCGCGCAAGGCCTTTGGATTTCCCGGCGCCAAGCCGGTTGCCGCAGCGCCGGCATCGCCCTCCGGGCCCACGTCCTACTACGACACGTTCCGCGCGCGCCTCATCTTCCCGGTGCGGGACACGGCAGGGAAGATCGTTGCCTTCGGCGGACGCAGGCTCGTCGAGGAAAGCTCCGCCGCCAAGTACCTGAACAGCGCCGAGACGCCGATCTTCCACAAGAGCCACGTCCTGTACGGCCTGTTCGAGGCTCGCGAGGCGATCCGCAAGGCGAAGCGCGCCCACGTGGTCGAGGGCTACATGGACGTCGTGATGCTCGCGCAGTACGGCGTGGAGAACGCCGTTGCCTCCATGGGCACGGCCATGACCGAGAGTCAGCTGCAGACGCTGCYTCGCTTCACCGACTGCGTGATCTTCGTGTTCGACGGCGACGCCGCCGGCCAGAAGGCTGCACGCAAGGCGGCCGAGACCGTGCTGCCTCTGGTGCGAGCGAACCACGACATCCGCATCCTGACGCTCCCCGACGGCCAGGATCCCGACGAGTTCGTGCGCACGCACGGTCGAGAGGCCTTCGACGAGCTGGTGGAGAAATCGGCCAAGTCGCTCTCGTTCTTCCTGCGCGACCAGCTGCTCGAGGAATGCGGCGGCGCGAAGACGCCCGAGCAGCGCGCCCGCTTTCAACAGCGCTTCCAGCAGATCCTCAAGCTCATGAGCGCCGACCAGACCCTGGCCAAGGAGTACTGGAAGATGTTCCAGCAGGTTCTGAACGGCGGCGATGCCCGCGCGGCTCAGCCAGGCGCCGCCGGCGCGCCGCCGACTGGCTTTCGCAGGCCGGCCTTCACCACACCCGTTCGTGCGCCGGTGATCAGTGCCGCGGAAAGCTCGGTCGTGGCCAAGCTTCGCGACGCCGTGCGCCTGGCGCCCGAGGTCGCGCTTCAGGTCCGCGAGGCCATCATCGAACTCCTCGACCAAGAAGACCCCGCGGAGCTGCGCCTGCAGAAGGACTTGGACGCCTTGGGCGAGGCGATGCCGGCTCAGCGGGCCGCCGAGGGCTCGCCTGAATGGCTCTTTGCCCGCGACGCCCTCCTCTCGAACGCAGACCTCTTCGAGGGCCACCGCAGGGAGCAGGTGCGCGCCGAGCTCAAGGCGCAGCGCGCGAGCGGCGAGATCTCCACGGCCGACTACATTCGCGAGCTTCGCGAATTGGGATGAAACTACGGCCATGCAGCACCAGGAAATCGACGCTCGGAGCTTGGCAATGCACAAGCTCGCGGTGAAGTTGATTCGTCAAGAGCCCCAGCGACTCGAGCACGCGCGCTCGACAGTGAAACGGTGGCTCGTTACTCAGCAGTCGATAATTTAGGCTACAAAAGATCACCACGACAATCGAATTGATGATTCAATAGCGCATGAAACGAGATGGCCGCACGCTGGATCACAAAACGCTTGAAGAGATTCGCCTGATGGCGGTGGAGCGAGTTCGCGATGGAGAGAAGCCTTCTGCGGTGATTGCCGCCTACGGCTTCAGCCGCACGACGATCTACAAATGGCTGAAGGCCTCGTCGGGTCGAGGCAAGGGTCGGGTCGAGGCAAGGGACTCAAGGCG
>NZ_JBFUIU010000215.1:0-12274 GCF_056401695.1 Variovorax sp. P4_D9 | reverse complement strand
ATACACCTTCTCGACGGCATCGCGTGGAATGAGGTGACTCTAGAAGGGGAGGTTCTGCAGCGGGGCGGTGGACAAACCTATGGAAATGGTCCTGAACACCCCATCAAACAGGCATCGTTTGGCACTTCGCCCGTAGCTGCACGCCAGCCCGCGACCCGCTCCGCGAGTTCCGCATCGCTGCCGAAACCGCAGGCGTGATCCGCCCGGGCGATCCGCTGGATCAGAGGCTGATCAGACTTCGCGCACCTGGTCGTCGAGCGCTGCGCGTGCATCGCAGAGCCCTTCGTCGACGATCACGACCACAGCGCGGCCGAGGCGATCAGATCCGAGTTGGGCGAGCACTGAGGCGACTGGCCCCTCGTTGCGCTCACCGTCCACGAGTTTCGCACCGCTTGCAAGCTGAGTAATAAGATGTCTGGGACTTCATCATTTGCGCGGGTTGTGCATGATGCTCATTCTGAGGCGCCGACAGTGCGAGAAGTGCTGAGGCCGGGGGAACGACTGGGGGCACAAGGCAGGTCAAACCAGCGAAGCCCCAGTGTTTATGAGGCCTACAAGCAACACTTCGCTTCCTGTCCGCCGCGCCATTGCACGTGATTCCCACCAAGGAGAGATCGATGCTGCAGCAATCCCCCATGTACGCCTACATTCCCGCCCGTGACCTGGCCCGGGCGCGCCGCTTCTACGAGGAAAAGCTGGGCTTCAAGCCTCAGGCCGAGATCACCGGGGGCGTCCACTACGCGTTCGCCGGCGGCACCGGCTGCTTCCTGTATCAGACCCCGAACGCCGGGACCTCGCAGGCCAGCCAGGCCTTCTGGCAGGTCGAAGACATCGAGCCCGAGGTCGCCGAACTGAAGGCGCGCGGCGTGGTCTTCGAGGACTACGACATGCCGGGCAAGGATGCCCAGGGCATCGTGAACCAGGGCGGCGCCAAGGCCGCCTGGTTCAAGGACAGCGAAGGCAACATCATGGCCGTGATCCAGAACGTGGCCTGAAACAGCGCCGACTGGGTGGTCGGCGCGCTCAGGCCCGCAGCAGAAAGCCGCTGCGCGGCGCCAGCCATTCGACCTCGACAGCGGCAAGATCCGGCCGCGAATCCACCTCGGCGACGAACAGCATCCTCTCCTCTTCGAGCAGGAAGCCCTGGCTCAGCAGGCGCAGCCTGCAGCCGCCGAGGTCGATGCCTTCGCCGGGGGCCGGCGCCAGCTCGCGCAAGGACAGCGTCCAGCGCACCGGCCCCGGCGCCGACGCCAGCAACATGGACCGGTGCCGCGCGTCGCCGCTGTCGAGATCGATCAGCGCCCACTCGTTGCGGTCGCCCCCGACCAGGTAGCCGTTGACCAGCACGCCGTCCCGCTGCGCGGTCACCCGCAGCACCCGTGGCGACAGGAACATCGCGAGCCCATCGACCAGCTCGCAGCGAGCGTGGCCCGCACCGTCCGGATCGATGCGGGCAATCTCCGCGTAGGCCGGCTCGTCGGGGTTCACAGCCCGCACGCCGTCCGCGGCCAACGCGCGGCGCGGCATGACCAACGGGATCTCCTGCAGCGCCCGGACGTGCGCCAGGCAGGCCTCGGCGCTGTCGAAGGCGGCCAGCTGCTGCAGGACGCGACGCTGCACGTTCATGAGATGGAGGCCGCGCGCCGGATCCAGGGCCTCGGCCGGCCGCAGCCAGAGGCGCTCCACCGTTTCGCGCCCGTCGGGACGGGCCTGCTGCCCGGGCGGGGCCAGGGCGACGAAGAAGCGGGTGTCGAAACGCCGCGGCATGCCGGGTGGCGTCAGCCAGTGGGCGAAATAGGCCAGCCGGTCGACCGAGAGCCGCCAGCCGTGCCGATCGCAGAGCCCGAGCAGCGCTTCGGCGCCCTCTTCCGTGGTTGTCCGCAGCGCCGAGATCTCGTCGTCGGCCAGATGGTCGAGGGCGACCGGTCGCCCACCGGCGCCGCTGGCAAACAACAGGCCGGCCTCCTCGAAGCACTCGCGGATCGCCGCCACGTAGAAGTCGAGGCCACGCGCCGGCAGCGCCAGCCGCCGGCTGGCCGCGGCAWCGTCGAGCCCGCAGCAGCGCGCATGCAGCAGGTGGTCGAGGGGATCGACGCCGCCGCCGGGGAAAACGCTGGCGCCGCTGTTCTGGTCGGCCTCCTTTTCGGCCCGGCGCAGCATCAGCACTTCGAGGCCGGCAGCGCCGTCGCGCAGGACGATCAGGGTGGCCGCGAAGCGGATCGGGCGCTTCGGCGCCGGGGAAGAGGGGGAGAAGTGGGACGCTGGGTTCATTCGAGGTCGGGTGCCGTTTTACCAGCTTCGTGCCTCGTCTGAAATGGGGAGGAAGCGAAGCGCCGTTTGCCCCACACTTGCGCGCGTCGACGGAGGATTCCTTGGTCAAGAAGATTCAGCTCAACGAAGAACAATGGCGCACGCTGCGGGCCCTGCAGGAGGCCCACACGCGGCGCTCGCCCACCGATTCGATCAGTGTCTCCGAACGCCTGCTGTCGAACGGGCTGGTCGGCTGCGACCGCCAAGGCGGCAAGTTCCTGACCGAGCAGGGGCTCGAGCGCCTCAACCAGGGTCGCTAAGGCCGCGGCCGCCGAAGCGGCTCCACGCCGCCGCCGGGCGGTTCAGGCGATCCATCACTCAGTCCGCCAGGCTCAGCCCTTGGCGGTCGATGCTGTCGACGATCTCGCGCAGCGAATTTCGACCCAGCCGCGACAGCGCGAACAGCTTGCGGGCCGGCAGCCGGACCAGGTCGCGGACGGTGTTGAGCTCGTTGAGGCGCAGCAGATTGGTGGTGCGGTCGCACAGTCGCAGGACCGCGATGTCGGCGTCGAGAACCGATTCCGAAGCGGCGGCAAAGACGGGGTTGCGTGGATCCATGGCGAGACCTCCTGAAAACGATGACTGGAACTTGCACAGTTCATGCCATCCGCCCAAGGCCTTTGTTTCGAGCAAATCCGCTTCAAAATCAATCGCTTCGACTGAAATGAGAACAATGAGACTGTCTTTTTTTCAGGCGATTGGATTTATTTCATACAGGGTTTTCCAGAAGCCTTCCTCAGGCCAGGCGCTCCCCGATGAAGTCGAGAAAGCAAGTGATCCGTGCCGACAGCTGGGTGTTGCGGTAGTACACCGCGTTGATCGGCTGTCGAACCTCCACCGTCTCCCGCGTCAGCAGTTGTACCAGGCCGCCGCGGGCGCAGTCGGCCGCGGTCATGAAGTCGGCCAGACAGACGATGCCCGCCCCCGCGAGCGCCAGCTGGCGCAAGGTCTCGCCGCTCGATGCGCTGAGCGTCGGCGCGATCGGCCATTCGTCGCCGTGCGGCCCGCGCAACGGCCAGCGGTTGAGCGACTCAGGTTGCGTGAAGCCCAGCAGCGTGTGGCGCGCCAGGGCCGTGACGTTCTTCGGCCGGCCATGCGCGGCGATATAAGCTGGGCTGGCCAGTATCCGCAGCCGGCTGGTGGCGATCGGGCGTGCGTGCAGCGTTGAATCGCGCAGTGCGCCGATGCGGATCGCGATGTCGGTGCGGCGCTCGAGCAGGTCTATGTTGAGTTCGTCGCTGTCGAGTTCGAGCTCGATCTGCGGATAGGCGAGGCGGAACGCCGGCACCAGCGGCACGATGGCATGCAGCATGAAAGGCGATGCGGCATTGACGCGCAGCCGCCCGGCGGGCTTCTCGCGCCGCGCCGCCATCTGCTCCTCGGCGTCGTCGATCGCGATCAGGATGGCGCGCGCATGCGCCAGGAAGGCCCGGCCCTCTTCGGTGAGCTCGAGCCGTCGCGTGGTCCGTCGAAGCAGGGTGGTGGCCAGCTTGCGCTCGAGCCGTCCCAGCGCGCGGCTGATGCCCGAGACGGTCTGGCCGAGCTGCTCGGCCGCGGCGGTGATGGAGCCGCCATCGACCACCGCCGCAAAGGCCTGCAATTCTTCCACGGTCGTTTTCAAGCTTGGCCTCGGCGCTTAATTGTTGATTTCCAGTCAAATATATTGTGCTTTGAACCGTGTTTTTCTGCAAAGGTTGCGACTTCACACTCGCACCCTTCTTCAAGGAGTGCATTCATGCCCATTGCTTTGCTGGCGCTGACCCTCAGCGCCTTCGCCATCGGCACGACCGAGTTCGTGATCGTCGGCCTGATCCCCACCATCGCAGCCGACCTGCAGATCGGCCTGCCCTCAGCCGGGCTGCTGGTGAGCCTCTACGCGCTCGGCGTCGCCATCGGCGCGCCGGTGCTCACCGCACTGACCGGCAAGCTGCCGCGCAAGGCGCTGCTGCTCGGTCTGATGGCGCTGTTCACGCTCGGCAACCTGCTGGCCTGGAAGGCCCCGGACTACGAGACACTGATCGCCGCGCGCATCCTGACGGGGCTGGCGCATGGCGTCTTCTTCTCGATCGGATCGACCATCGCCACCGGCCTGGTGCCCAAGGAGAAGGCCGCCAGCGCGATCGCCATCATGTTCACCGGACTGACCGTGGCGCTGGTCACCGGTGTGCCGCTGGGCACCTTCATCGGCCAGCACTTCGGCTGGCGCGAGACCTTTCTTGCGGTCGCGGCGCTGGGGGTGATCGCCTTCGTCGGCAGCGCGCTGTTCGTGCCGAAGGACATCCGCCACACGCCGCCGGCCTCGCTGGCACAGCAGTTCCGCGTGCTCGGCGAACCGCGCCTGCTGCTGGTGTATGCCAAGACCGCGATCGGCTACGGCGGCACCTTCATCCCGTTCACCTTCCTGGCGCCGATCCTCACCGAGGTGTCGGGCTTCAGCGCCAACGCGGTTGGCGGCGTGATGCTGGTCTACGGCCTGTCGGTGGCGGCCGGCAACATCTGGGGCGGAAAGCTGGCCGACCGGCTCGGCCCGATCCCGGCGCTCAAGCTCATCTTCGCGCTGCTCGCCGCGGTGCTGCTGATGCTGAGCTTCACGGCGCCGCACCCGTGGCTCGCCCTCGCCACCGTGCTGCTTTGGGGCGCGGTCGCGTTCGGCAACGTGCCCGGGCTCCAGGTCTACGTCGTGCAACAGGCCGAGCGCTACACGCCGGATGCGGTCGACGTCGCCTCCGGCCTCAACATCGCCGCCTTCAACCTTGGCATCGCCGGCGCGGCCTGGGCCGGTGGCCTGGTGGTCACGCACCTGGGCCTGATCCATACCGGCTGGATCAGCGCGCTGGTGGTGCTCGTCGCCCTGGCCCTCACGGCCTGGAGCGGCCGGCTCGACCGCGCCCGTTCGATGTCCCCTTCCCTCGATTTCAATCACCCAAGGACCAGTTCATGACAAGCAGGATTCCTCCCTTCGGCCTCGGCACCTCTCGTCTTAACGGCCAGGCGGCCGTCGACTCGGTCACGACCGGCCTCGAACTCGGCTATCGCGCCATCGACACGGCACAGATCTACGGCAACGAGGCCGAGGTCGGCCAGGCCATCGCCGACAGCGGCGTGCCGCGCGACGCGCTCTTCCTCACGACCAAGATGCCAACTACACCGGCGACAAGCTGATCCCGAGCCTGAAGGACAGCCTTGCCAAGCTGCGCACCGACCGGGCCACCTGGTGCTCTTCCATTGGCCCTCGCCGGGCGGCGCGGTGCCGGTGGCCGAATTCATGGGCGCCCTGGCCGAAGCCCAGGCGCAGGGCCTGGCGACGCAGATCGGCGTCTCGAACTAGCGCTGCTGCGGGAAGCCATCGCGGCGGTCGGCGCGCAGCAGATCCGCCACCCACCAGGTCGAGCTGCACCCCTATCTGCAGAACCGCAAGGTGACGAGTTCGCCAGCAGCCAAGGCATCGCGACCACCTCGTACATGACGCTCGGCTACGGCGCAGTGTTGAAGGACCCGATCATCGAGACCGTCGCCGCGGCGCATGGCGCGACTCCGGCACAGGTTGCGCTGGCCTGGGCGATGCAGCTGGGCTACGCCGTGATCCCGTCATCGACGAAGCGCGCCAACCTCCAGAGCAACCTGCTCGCGCAAGAACTTCGCCTCAGCGACGACCAAGATGGCGCAGATGGCGGCCCTGGAGCGCAACGGCCGGCTCGTCGAGCCCGGGGGCGTGGCACCGGCCTGGGATTGACCCGGCTCACATCGCCTTAACTTCGAGCCCGTTGTCGACCGTGGTCACGCCCTGGACGCTGCCGGCCAGCTCACTGGCGCGGGCCTTGGCCGCCGCGTTCGGCGCCGGGCCCTTCAGGTGCACCACGCCGCGCTGGGTTTCGACTTCGATGCGGCTCGCACTCAGCTCCGGGTCCCTGGCCAGCGCCTTGTTGACCGACAGGGTGATCGCGGCATCGTCGATGCCGGCCACCGCGGCGGTGCCGGCGTTCTTGATCGCGTCCTTGACGGCCTCGGCATCCCGCTTAGTTTCAGGCGAGGTCACGAAGGCCCGGGTCTTGTCGCGCGCCGTCTCGGCCAGCTCGGCGGCCTTGTTGCCTGCGGCGGCCGCGGTCCGCTCGGCTTCGATCGCGGAACGTTCGTTGCAGCCGGCAAGGCCCAGCACCGCCAAGCCCAGAGCGAGGGCTTTCAGTCGCGGTTGATTTGATCGTTGCATGCCGGCACTCTAGGCCGACAAGTCCGCGGCTGGGCTCCGATGGCGCCGCAACCGCTTGTAGGTAGACAGCGCATCGACGCGGCTAGCGCATCGGGAAGCGCCTCAGCATGGTGCGTCCCAGCGAGGTGATCTCGTTGACCATGGCCGGCGGCTGCTGGTAGCCGTCGAGGGTCCGCAGCGGCTTGGGTATCGTCGCCTTGACATGCCCGGCCATGCTGAGCACGCGCAAGGCGTCGATGTCCGCGCCTCCGGCGACGGCGACAGGCAGATCTTCGGCTGCCAAACGATGGAGGAGATGCATGGCCACGGCCACAGTATGCCGCCGCAGCCTGACAGCCTGCTTAAACTCGCCCGAACCACTTTGCGCCCCACCCATGCACATCCAGGAAGCCGTCGCCAGCCGCCACTCCATCCGCGCCTTCCTGCCGACGCCGGTCGACGGCGACACCGTCCACCGGGTGCTGACCCAGGCCGCGCGCGCGGCCTCGGGTGGCAACCTGCAGCCCTGGCACATCGACGTGCTCGCCGGCGACGCGCTCGCGGCGCTCAAGGCGCGCATGCGGAAATCGCTGGCCCAGGGCGGCGAACCCGAGCCGACCGACTACGACATCTACCCGCCGGCCCTGCGCGCGCCTTGGCGAGACCGCCGCTTCCAGGTCGGCGAGGCGATGTATGCGCGCCTGGGCATCCCGCGCGAGGACAAGGCGGCACGGCGCCGCTGGTTCTCGCGCAACTTCGACTTCTTCGGCGCGCCGCTGGCGCTGTTCTGCTCGGTCGATCGCTGCATGGGACCGCCGCAGTGGTCCGATCTGGGCATGTACCTGCAGACCGTGATGCTGCTGCTGCGCGGCGAAGGTCTCGACAGCTGCGCCCAGGAGTGCTGGGCGATCTACCCGAAGACCGTGGCCGCGGCCATCGAGCTGCCGGCCGAGCGGATGCTGTTCTGCGGCATGGCGATCGGCCATCGCGACCCCGAGCATGCGGTCAATGGCCTGGTGAGCGATCGTGCGCCCGAAAATGAATGGCTGACCTTCAGGGGGATCTGAGCCTCGCTCTCAGCCCGCCGGCTGCACGTCGCTGAAGCGCGGCGCGCGCCGCTCCACGTTCGCGCGCACCGCCTCGGTCTGGTTGGCACTGCCGATCAGCGCCTTCTGCTCCAGCGACTCGGCCAGCAGCAGTTCGGCCGCGCCCGGCACCATCGCCGCGTTGAGCAGCCGCTTGCCGGCGCGGATCGCGTCGGGGCTCTTCTGCGCGATCTCGTGCGCCATTGCCAGCGCCTCGGCCAGCGGTTCGGCCGCGATGCGGGTCGCAAAGCCGAGCGCCACCGCCTCCTCGCCCGAGAAGATGCGCCCGGTGAAGACCAGCTCGCGCACCACGTCGTCGCGTGCCAGTTCGCGCATCAGCACGATGCCGCCCATGTCGGGCACCAGGCCCCACTTGATCTCCATCACCGACATCTTGGTGTCCGGCGCGACCAGCCGCACATCGGCGCCCAGCGCCACCTGGAAGCCGCCGCCGAAGGCCASGCCGTGCACCGCGGCGATCACCGGCACCGGCACCTGGCGCCAGACCATGGCCACCTGCTGTGCCGCGTTGGCGATGCCGTGGGTACGCGCCAAAATGCCGGCGCTGGCGGCGCCTTCCCCGATCACCGACGACGCGGCGCCCTCCCCCATGCGCTCGAAGGACTTCATGTCGAGCCCGGCGCAGAACGCCCTGCCGCGGCCGGCCAAAACCACCGCACGCACTCCCGGGTCGTTGCACAGGCGGCTGCCGGCATCGATCAGGGCGTCGAACATGGCCGGGTCGAGCGCGTTCATCTTGTCGGCGCGCGCCATGTGCAGTTCGACCACGCCGTCGGCGTGGCGGATGGATTCGATGCGATCGTTCACGGGTGTCTCCTGGTGTTCGGTTGGGGCGAGTATCGATGCTCGGCGATGATGTCGCTGTCGCCCAGTCAACAGAAACGCCATGCCGATCGACCGCCGCCAGTTTCTTCAATCCGGGGCCGCTGCCGCCGTCGTCGCCCTGCTGGGCGAGGCCCGCGCACGGCCGGCCACTGACGGCCACCTCGGCTTCGAGTCCGTGCCGGCCAGCTTGCGCGATGCGGTCACGGTGCCGCCCGGCTACGAAGCGCAGGTGCTCTACCCCTGGGGCTCGCCCACCGGGATCACGGGCGCCATGCCGGCCTTCGCGCCCGATGCCTCGAACAGCGCCGCCGAGCAGGCCGTTCAGGCCGGGATGCACCACGACGGCATGCACTTCTTCTCGCTCCACGGCCGTGCCGACCGCGGCCTGCTGGTGATGAACCACGAGTACACCGACGAGCAGTTGCTGCATCCCGACGGCGCCCGGCCCCTGACCCTCGACAAGGCCCGCAAGTCGCTGCACGCGATGGGCGTCTCGGTGATCGAGATCGCGCTGACGCCGGCCGGCTGGCGCCAGGTGCTGCCCTCGCGCTTCGCGCGGCGCATCCACGGGCAAACGCCGATGCGCATCTCGGGGCCGGCGGCCGGCAGCCCGCTGCTGCGCACGGCCGCCGACCCGGCCGGCGAGCGGGTCGCCGGCACCTTCGCCAACTGCGCCATGGGCGTCACGCCCTGGGGCACCTATCTCAGCTGCGAGGAGAACTTCCACGTCTATTTCGGCGCACCGAAGGACGCGCTGGCGCAGACCACCGCGGCGCAGCGCCGCTACGGACTGGCCAGCGGATCCTGGGTCGACTACTGGAGAGTCGACGATCGCTTCGATCTTGCGAAGCATCCGAACGAATCGAACCGCTTCGGCTGGGTGGTCGAGATCGACCCCTTCGATCCGGCGTCCACGCCGGTCAAGCGCACCGCGCTCGGCCGCAAGCACCAGGAGAGCGCCACCTGCAGGCTGACGAAGGACGGCCGGCTCGCGGTCTACATGGGCGACGACTCGAACTTCGAATACATCTACAAGTTCGTGAGCCGCGACAAGGTCCGGCCCGGCAGCGATGCCGCCGCGCGGGCCGCCAACCGCCACCTGCTAGATCAGGGCTCGCTCTATGTGGCGCGCTACGACGACGACGGCCGCGGGAAATGGCTCGAACTGCGCCATGGGCTGGGCGGCGTCGATGCCGCGAGCGGCTTCGCAAGCCAGGCCGAGGTGCTGATCCATGCACGGCTGGCGGCCGACATCGTCGGCGCGACCCGCATGGACCGGCCCGAATGGATCGCGGTCGAGCCGGCAGGCGGCGATGTCTATGTCGCGCTGACCCACAATGCCCAGCGAGGCCGGCCGGGCATGCCGCCAGTCGACGCCGCCAACCCGCGCGCGGACAACGTCTTCGGCGGCATCCTGCGCTGGCGCGAGGACGGCCGTGATGCCGCCAGCACCGGCTTCGCCTGGGACCATTTCGTGTTGGCCGGCGACCCCGCCGTGCCGGGCTCCGGCACGCGTTACCCGAGCGCCGACGCCGACGCTTTCGGCTGCCCCGACGGGCTGCATTTCGACAGCGGCGGCCTGATGTGGATCCAGACCGACATGAGCGGAAGCGCGATCGGCAAGCCGCCGATGGCCGCCTTCGGCAACAACCAGATGCTCTGCGCCGATCCGGCGAGCGGTGTCATCAAGCGAATCCTGGTCGGCCCGAACGGCTGCGAGATCACGGGCTGCGTGCTGACCCCGGACCGGCGCAGCCTGTTCGTCAACATCCAGCATCCGGGCGAGACGCGCGAGGGCGCCAGCGGCACGCCAAGCAGCGCCTGGCCCGACGGCACACTGGCCGGCAGCGCGCGGCCGCGCTCGGCCACGGTGGTCGTCCGGCGGCAGGATGGCGCTATCGTCGGAACCTGAAAATCAAAGGAGAGGAAAAGGAAAATGGCCATTCGCATTGTTCGCCTCGGCAGCGATCGCGCACCCGACGAGGGCCTGCGCATCGGCACGGTACGCCGGCCGCCGCGCGGCGTTCCCAAGGCGGAGTTCGCTTCGCAGAACTGGTACGACGTCTGGTACCCAAACTTGGCGCCCTCGGTCGAGACCATGAAGCAGGCCCAGGCCGCCGTGGCCTCGGGCGTCCACGCGCAATGGGCCGCCTTCGGCCGCAAATACAAGAGCGAGATGGCCGAGGCCGACGCCAGCCGCAGCCTCGACCTGCTGGCCGCGCTGTCGCACCAGAGCGCGTTCTCTCTCGGCTGCTACTGCGAGGACGAGGCGCATTGCCATCGGTCCTTCCTGCGGGCGCTGCTGGCGGAGCGCGGGGCGGACATCGTGGATTGATGGCAGAACAACCGGGCGTGGCGCAAGTGATCCACCCGCGCGGGCGCTATGGGGGCAGATGCCGGAGCTGCCACAGGGCACTCGGGCTTGAGCACCCTCCTTCATTCGCATGGCACGCTCAGTAGTTGAGCTTCGGATACCAGTCGGTGCCGCGCCCCGCCGGGGTCAGATCCAGCACCGACCAGAGCGAGGCAATGTCGGGTGCGTCCCGAGGGTCCTGGCCGAGGTCTGCCATCTCGCGCGTCATTTCGCTGGCCCAGAACAGCCGGACCTTGTCGCCGTCGCGTCGGTACACCACCAGCGCCGGGTACTCGCTGCTGTCAGGCATCAGAACACCAAGGTCCTTCGCGTAGTCATCGCCCATGGTCTGGACGAAGTTCAGGTCGCGCCAGCCGCGCTCCTGCGCGAACGCGAACTGCCGCTCCACGGGCGAGCGCCCCAGGACCTTGAGGGCCACCCGCTGCTTGATGTCGGCCGCGTTGCCGTTCACCGCGCCGAGCCAGTTGGTGCACATGGGGCACGGCCTTTCACGCTGTGGCCCGAACATCCAGAAGTAGGTGACGAGCGTGTCCTTGTCGCCGAAGAGGTCGATTAGCCCCACCTCGAGCGCCTGCTCGTCCTTGAAGCGGTAGTTCTTCTCGATAACGGGTCCAGGAGGCAGCGCGCGGCGCTGCTCGCCCAGTCGTGTCATGTGGCGGCGGAACTCGATCTCCTCGGCCAGCAGTGCCTTCCGTGCCGCGTCGTACTCGGTCGACGCGCCGGGGAAAGGCGTCCTGGCTTGCGAAAGTTCTGCGGCGGGGGTGAGGGACTTTTGCATACCATGCTCCTGCAATCGATTGACGGCGGAAACCCGGGCCCCGCAGACAGCGGCAGCCGCGTGCGAGGACTTGTAGGTCAGGCCGCCTGAGCCATGAAGGCCTGCTCCTGCAAGCCACCGTCACGCAGGCGCCCTGGCGCTGAATCAGTCCGGAAACACGTACTCGATGTAGATGTCCCCCGTCTCGAAGTGCGGCGGCAGCCGGTCCAGCTGCTTGTGTGCCTCGGGGGATGCCTTCGCGAAGGTCGTGGCCAGCCAGTCGCTGCGCACGAGCTTCCTGCCGGTCTGCTTCTCGAGCGCCTCCATCAGCGGGATGCGCGGGACTTCGGTCTGCATCTTGATGCTTCCGTAAGTACGCTTGTCGCTCGGGAAGCCCGTCTCGGTCGAGCACATCGCCACACATCTCTTCGAGATCGCGCCCACCGCCGGAATCGGCGTGGCGTTGGTGCTGCCGTGGTGGCCGACCTTGTAGAAATCGATCGACGAGAGAATCMGCCGCGCTTCGGCCGAGATGCCGGGGTCCGCGCCCTTCACGGGCTTGCCATAGAGCCAATACGCCCAATTGCCCCATTGGGCATCGCCGACGAACAACAGCTTCTTGCCCTGGCAGGTGAAGAGGACGACGAGGCTCTGGTTGTTGAGCGTGCCGTCGATCGCTGCCGCCGCGGCGGCCAGCACATCGGGCTGCACGTCGT
>NZ_JBFUIU010000214.1:0-12342 GCF_056401695.1 Variovorax sp. P4_D9 | reverse complement strand
CAGCATGGCGTGCGAGTGGTCGAGTTGCCCTGGGCCGAGCCCGGCGGGCGCTTCACGCGGTTGTTCGAGGCGCTGGCCGTCGACGTGCTGCTGGCCACCGACGTGAAGAAGGCGGCCACTCTCCTGGGCATCACCTGGGACGAGGCCTGGCACATCATGGAGCGCGCCGTCGTGCGCGGCCGCAGAGTCAAGCCCAGCGCGATGCCCGCGCTGATCGGCGTTGACGAGAAGGCCATCGCCAAGGGGCAGCGCTACATGACACTGGTGTGTGACCTCCAGCGAGCCACGGTGGAGTACATCGGTCGGGATCGCAAGCAAGCCAGCCTGGGCGCCTACTTCGAGGCCTTCAGGCCCGAGAACATCCAGGCGCTGCAGGCCATCAGCCTGGACATGTGGCCGCCGTACATCAATGCCTGCCTCGACAAGGTCCCGGGGGCCGAGCAGAAGATGGTGTTCGACCGCTTCCACATCATGCGCCACGTCGTGGACGCGGTGGACACGGTCAGGAAGCGCGAGCACAAGGCGCTGCTCGGCATGGGTGACACGACACTGACCAGGAGCAAGTACCTGTGGCTGTACAGCGCCGAGAACGTGCCCGAGAAGTCGCGCGAGCGCTTCAACTTGATCAAGGGCGCGCAACTCAAGACCGCTCGCGCGTGGGCGCTCAAGGAGTCGCTGCGCGAGCTGTGGAACTATCGCCGCGAAGGCTGGGCCAAGCGGTTCTGGCAGCGCTGGTACTTCTGGGCCACGCACAGCCGACTGCCTCCCATGATCGACGCCGCCAAGATGATTGCCAGACACCTGCCCAACGTCCTGACGTACTTCAGCCACCGTATCAGCAACGCCGTGGCCGAGGGACTGAGCTCGAAGGTCGCCACCATCCAGAAGCGAGCCTGCGGTTACCGCAACGCCGAGCACTTCAAGATCGCCGTGTACTTCCATTGCGGTGGCCTCAACCTCTGGCCTCAGAGGTGGACCCACTCAAAAGTCGGATGAACCTGAAATAGTTGCGACGGTGTACCCGAGTATTTACGATCCGCTGCGGGGCCCTTTACTCAAGAGAAGGTTTCAGCCCGATCGAATTCATCCCCCGCGGCGTCCTTGGCGGACAACTTCGGCGTCGCTTCGCTCTGGGGCCAATTGATCGCCAATCTTGCGTCATCCCACCGAATACAGCGCTCATGCGCCGGTGCGTAGTAGTCCGTGGTCTTGTACAAGAACTCCGTGCCTTCGCTGAGAACCAAGAACCCGTGCGCAAATCCAGCCGGCACCCAGAGTTGCTTGTGGTTGCTTTCCGAGAGTTCCACGCCGACCCATCGTCCAAATGTCGGTGAGGAGCGACGGATGTCCACCGCAACGTCATAGACGCTGCCACGCACAACCCGCACGAGCTTTCCCTGCGGTTGCTGGATCTGATAGTGAAGACCTCTCAGAACCCCTTCGGCGGAACGCGAATGGTTGTCCTGCACGAATTCCACATGGCTTCCGATCGCGTCGTCGAAAGCCTTCTGATTGAAGCTCTCATAGAAAAATCCCCGGGCATCACCGAAGACTTTCGGCTCGATGACCAGTACATCAGGGATCTCAGTGGCTGTCACTTTCACGAACGGACCTCCTCTGCCAACAGATGAGCGAGATATTTGCCATACCCGTTCTTTTGCAGCGGCGCCGCGAGCTTGACCAGTTGCTCCCGATCAATGAACCCATTCCGCCAAGCAATCTCTTCCGGGCAAGCAATCTTCAGCCCCTGACGATGCTCCAACGTGGCAATGAACTGCCCCGCCTCCAGCAAGCTCTCGTGCGTCCCCGTATCCAGCCACGCGTACCCGCGCTGCATGATCTGCACGTTGAGCTTGCCCAGGTCCAGATAGGCCTGGTTGACGGCGGTGATCTCCAGTTCCCCACGCGCGCTCGGCTTGACCGCCTTGGCGATGTCCACCACCTGGTTGTCGTAGAAATAGAGCCCCGTGACCGCGTAGCTGCTCTTTGGCTTGGCCGGCTTTTCCTCGATGCTGCTGGCCTTCCCCGTGGCATCGAAGGCCACCACCCCATAGCGCTCCGGGTCGTGCACGTGATACGCGAACACCGTCGCGCCCGTGTCCTTCTTGTCGGCATCGGCCAGCAGGTGCACGAAGTCGTGCCCGTAGAAGATGTTGTCACCCAACACCAGCGCGCTGGTCGAATTCCCGACGAACTTGTCCCCGATGATGAAAGCCTGCGCCAAGCCATCGGGACTCGGCTGCACCGCGTACTGCAGGTTGAGGCCCCACTGGCTGCCGTCCCCCAGCAACTGCTGGAAGCGCGGCGTGTCCTGCGGCGTGCTGATGATCAGGATGTCGCGTATGCMGCCCAGCATCAAGGTGCTCAGCGGGTAGTAGATCATCGGCTTGTCGTAGACCGGCAGCAGTTGCTTGCTCATGGCCAGCGTGGCCGGGTGCAACCGCGTGCCGGAGCCGCCGGCGAGGATGATGCCTTTGCGTTGGGTCATGCTTTTGGAGAGGTCGTGGGTTGGAGGGTTTCGGCCAGCATGCGCGCGACGCCAAGCTGCCAGTGCGGCAGCTTTAGGCCGAAGGTGCGCTGCAGCTTGTCAGTATTTAGCCGGGAATTGTGTGGGCGCGTGGCGGGCGTAGGGAAGGCGCTAGTCGGCACCGCATCGACGGCATCGGGTGAAGCCTTGAGCTCGACCCCCGCCGCTTGGGCCTGCGCCAGCACGAAGCGTGCATAACCATGCCAGGTCGTCTCGCCGCCGGCCACCAGGTGGTACAGCCCGGTCTTGCCGGGATCGGCCAGCGTGGCCCGGATGGCGTGGGCCGTGACGTCGGCCAGCAGCTCCGCCCCCGTCGGCGCACCGAACTGGTCGTCGATCACCGTGAGCCGGTCGCGCTCCTTGGCCAGCCGCAGCATGGTCTTCGCGAAATTGCCGCCGCGCGCCGCGTAGACCCAGCTGGTCCGAAAGATCAGGTGCCGCGCACAATGCCGGGCAACAAGCTGCTCGCCCTCGAGCTTGGTGCTGCCGTAGACACTGAGCGGACTGGTCGCATCGTCCTCTTTCCACGGCTTGCTGCCGCTGCCGTCGAACACGTAGTCGGTCGAGTAGTGCACCATCAGCGCACCGATCTGCTGCGCCGCCTGGGCCACCACGCCAGGCGATGTGGCATTCAGCTTGCGCGCGAACTCGGGCTCGCTTTCGGCCTTGTCGACCGCCGTGTGCGCCGCCGCATTGACGATGACATCCGGCCGCACCTTGAGCAGCGTTTCCGCCAGTTGTTCAGGATGGCTGAAGTCGGCATGCAGATCGGCGCTGTCGTGGCCGAGGGCCACCAAGTCGCCGAGCGGCGCCAGGCTGCGCTGCAGCTCCCAGCCCACCTGCCCGCCCTTGCCGAGCAGCAGCAGCTTCATGCCGCCGCCTTCGCGGGAGCAGCGTCGTACTGCTTCTGCACCCATTCGCGGTAGGCCCCGCTCTGCACGTTGCCCACCCACTCGCCGTTGGCCAGATACCACTCGACGGTCTTGCGGATGCCGGTGTCGAAGGTCTCGGCCGGCTTCCAGCCGAGCTCGCGCTCGAGCTTGCGCGCATCGATCGCGTAGCGGCGGTCATGGCCGGGGCGGTCTGTGACGTAGGTGATTTGCTCGCGGTAGCTCTTGCCGTCGGCGCGCGGACGCAGTTCGTCGAGCAGCGCGCAGACCGTGTTGACGATTTCGATGTTGGGCTTCTCGTTCCAGCCGCCGACGTTGTAGGTCTCGCCGAGACGGCCGGCTTCGAGCACCCGGCGGATCGCGCTGCAGTGATCCTTGACGTAGAGCCAGTCGCGCACCTGCATGCCGTCGCCGTACACCGGCAGCGACTTGCCAGCGAGCGCGTTGACGATCATCAGAGGGATCAGCTTCTCCGGGAAATGGAAGGGGCCGTAGTTGTTCGAGCAGTTGGTCGTGACCACCGGCAGGCCGTAGGTGTGGTGCCAGGCGCGCACCAGATGGTCGCTGGCCGCCTTGCTGGCCGAGTAGGGGCTGTTGGGCTCGAACTTGTTCTCTTCGGTGAAGGCCGGATCGGTGGCCGAGAGGGAGCCGTAGACCTCGTCGGTCGAGACGTGCAGGAAGCGGAAGGCCGATTTCTGCTCCGCTGGCAAGGTGCCCCAATAACCCCGGACCGACTCGAGCAGCCGGAAGGTGCCGAGCACGTTGGTTTGGACGAAGTCTTCCGGGCCATGGATCGAGCGGTCGACGTGCGACTCGGCGGCGAAATTGACGACGGCACGCGGCTTGTGCTCGGCCAGCAGCCGATCGACCAGGGCGCTGTCGCCGATATCGCCCTGCACGAAGACGTGCCTGGGATCGCCCTTGAGGGACGACAGCGTCTCGAGATTGCCGGCGTAGGTCAGCTTGTCCAGGTTGACCACGGCCTCGTCGCCTTGCTCAACCCAGTCGAGAACGAAATTAGCGCCGATGAAGCCGGCGCCCCCGGTTACCAGGATCATGGGGTCCCTCTTTGTTGTCGAATGTCAAATGTCGCCTGCCGGCGCTCGGACCGAGGATTATCCCATCCGCGGAATGTTTCAATTCGCAGCTAGAACGCAGTCTCTACTCCTGACCCGGCAACCCGGGCTAGAGTCTCATTGCAACCTAAGGAACCGCCATGCCGACCGAAGACGACGACAAACCCGCAGACCGCATCAAGGATTCCGCCCAGCAGATCTGGCTGGCCGGCCTCGGTGCCTTCGCCAAGATGCAGCAGGAAGGCAGCAAGGCCTTCGAGGCGCTGGTGAAAGACGGCGCGGGCGTGCAGAAGAAGACCCAGCAGGCCGCCGAGGAAACACTGGCTCAGGCGCAGGCGCGAATGGCCGGCTTCGCCAGCGAGTTCGGCAGCAAGGCCGCAGGCGGCTGGGGCAAGCTCGAGAACATCTTCGAAGAGCGCGTCGCGCGCGCCCTGGCGAAGCTCGGGGTGCCATCGGCCCAGGAAGTGGCGGCATTGCAAGACCGGGTCGAAGCGCTCGAAGCGCAACTGAAGCGCCGCAGCAGCGCAGCCGCGCCCGAGGTGGCCGCGCCTCGCAAGACCGCCGCGCGCAAGGCCCCGGATGCCACCAAGCCTTCGCGGCGGCACAAGGCGGGCGGCGGCGGTTGACGGCTTCCTGACCGGAAGCTGCGCGCGTCCCGGCGCCGCCATCGTCGGGCGCCGCCCCCTCCCCGGCGCCGGCGAACTTGCGCTAGAGTGGCCCCGACGAGACAAACCGGGGCTACGACATGGCCAAGAAAGCGCCACGCCGCACTGCACAACGCATCCTCGAAGCCGCACTTGAGCTGTTCAACCGGTTCGGGGAGCCGAACGTCTCGACCACGCTGATCGCCGGGGAGCTCAACATCAGCCCCGGCAACCTCTATTACCACTACCCCGCCAAGGACGAGCTGATCAACCGGCTCTACGAGGGCTACGAGACCGAGTTGCTCGAACTGCTGCATGCCAGCGAAGGCGTGCACGACGTCGAGGACGCGTGGTTCTTCATGCACAGCATGTTCGAGCTGATCTGGCGCTATCGCTTCCTCTACCGCGACCTGAACGACCTGTTGAGCAAGAACCGGCACCTCGAGGCCCAGTTCCAGATGGTGCTCAAGAACAAGGCCCGCGCCATTCGCACCCTGATCGCCGGCCTGGGCCATGCCGGCCACCTGGACATCGATGCGCGCGAGGTCCAAACGCTGGCGCAAAGCATGGTGGTGGTGCTGACCTACTGGCTCAGCTACGAATACGTGCGCAACCCGCGCGAGGCGCTGGAACCCGCGCACGCCCAGGGCGCCCTAATGCGCGGCGCCCATCACACGCTGCACCTGCTGGCGCCTTACCTAGCCACCGAGCAACGCCGGCATTTGCTGACGCTCAGCAGCGCGTATGCTGGCGAAGATCAATCCGCGATGGTCTGATATTCCCACTTTCGAATGAACCCACCGCCACCMGAATCGCTCTCGCTGCTGTCGACCGTGAATGCCCAAGCAGCGGGGCAATGGACCCGGCTTCCCTACCGCGACGGACCTCGCTTCAGTGCCTCCGACCTGCCTCTGCATTGGGACCGGCTGCATGCCGGTCAGGGCCTTCCGCTCCCGGCACCGGGCCCGCTGGGCGACGGCTGGGCGCTCTATCACAGCGGTGACTTCGAAGCGGCCGCGGCGCTTGGCCTGGCGCACGCCCCCGTCGGCCTCGCGCTCGCCAACCAGGCGACCGCCATCTATGCCAACTACCTCGAACCGCGGGAATCCGTGCGGCTGGCGCTGTTCAGGCAGGTGGCCGAACGCGCCACCGCGCAGATCGCGACCGAACCCGACAACTGCCAAGCGCTCTATTGGCAGGCCTATGCACTGGGGCGCTACAGCCAGGGCATCAGCGTCGCCCGGGCCCTGGCGCAGGGCCTGGGGACCAAGGTCAAGGGCGCGCTCGAGCGCGTGATCGAATTGCGGCCGCACCATGCCGATGCCCACGTCGCGCTGGCCGCGTTCCATGCCGAGGTGATCGACAAGGTCGGCTCGCTGGTGGGGCGCATGACGTACGGCGTGCGGGCCGACACCGCGGTGACACTGTTCGAGCGCGGGCTCCAGCTCAACCCCCATTCGGCCAGCGCGCTGATCGAATACGCCCGCGGCCTGCTGATGCTGTACGGCGATTCGCGCATGGCCGAGGCCACCCGGCTCTACGAGAAGGCCGCACACCTCGAACCGGCGGACGCCCGCGAACGGCTCGATGTCGAGTTGGCGCGAGCGGGGATGACGGATTGACCTATCTCAACGATGGCGTCACTTAAGATGGCGCTTGATTCCTATCACCCATCCGTCCTTCGATGTCCGACCTGAACGCCCTGTTCGAATCCGCCCAAGCCAATTCCAAACTGCTCGCCGAGCGCCCCGACAACCCCACGCTGCTCAAGATCTACGGCTTGTTCAAGCAGGCAACGGTCGGCGACAACACCGAAAAGAAGCCCAGCTTCAGCGACATCGTGGCTCGCGCCAAGTGGGATGCCTGGAGCGCGCGCAAGGGCCTCGGCGCCGACGAGGCCAAGCAGCAGTACGTCGACCTGATCGAATCCCTGCGGTAGCCCCCCGCTCAAGGAAGGGCGGCCATGGGCCGCATGCCTGGTGCGGGCGCCTTGAGCGCCTGCCGACGCTCGGCCTTGGGCATCTCGGCCAGCCGCCTGACTGCGGCGTAGAAGCGCGGCCAGTCTTCTCCTTCGCGCTCGAACAGGGCCTCGAAACCAGGCACCAGTTCGTCGTAGGCAGCCTGGGCGCCGAACATCGCGTTGTTGGCGCGCGCCGCCCAACCGTCGTAGGCGCCTTGCCGCGGGCCGGTCCACTCGGCGCGCAGCAAGGCATAGCGCTGGCGGAAATCCTCCATGACCGCGGCCTTCGCGGCGTCGACCGCCGGCCAGTCCTGCGCCTTGGCTTCGGGCGAATGGTAGACCGCGTCCAGTGCCCGCCGGGTCTCGGCCGCCAACGCCCGGAACTGCTGGCGCCGGGCATCGAACTGCGCATAGTCGAGCCGGGCCGCCTCGCTCGCCTGGGTCTGCAGCCAGCGCGCGCCGCCGATGCGCTCCACGGCCGTGGCGAAGGACTCGTTGAACATGGTGTCGTCGGGCACGTACAGCACCTGGTGCGCGAGTTCGTGGAACACCAGGCGCGCCAGTTCGCCCTCCGGATAGCCGATGAAGGTCGACAGCAGCGGATCGCCGCCGGCCCAGTTCATCCAGCCCAGGGTCGAGTACGCCGGCACCGGATAGACCGCGGTTTCCAGGCCCTGCCCCTGCTGGGCGGCGGCCTCGGCGCTCGCGGCCGCCTCGTCGTAGTAGCCGCGGTAACCCACGCAGCCCGCGACCGGAAAGCACCAGGTTTTGAGCGTGAGCGAATGCGGCGGCGCGGCCACCACGTTCCAGAGCGCGGCACTGCGGTGCAAGTCGGCATATGACCTGTAGCTGGCGTTGTCGGGCAGGCCGAGTTCAGCCACCGCGAATCGGCGGATGCGTTGGGTGAGCGCCAGCTTGGCCTTGAGCGCATCGGAGGTCGAAGGGTCTTCGAGCCACTCCGGCACCGGGCGGGCCGCCCGCATCAGGCCCAGGTGGCCGCTGGCCGATTGCCAGTAGTAACCGAGATCGGCGCAGCCCGCCAGCAGCGCGGCGGCACCCAGCACCGCCAGCGCTGCCGCACCGCGCCGCCCGAGCCTCATGACGCGACCGGATCAGTGACGGCTTCGACCTCGACCAGGCAGTCGTAGAAGGTCGGGCCGCGACCGATGTCCGTCAGGCGTTGGCTGGTGAGCTGGTTGACGTTGGTGCCGTCCAGGCCGAGCTTGCGCCACCAGATGCCCAGGCCGTGCACCACGCCGGGCCGGGCACGGCGCGAGATTTCGGCGCGGCAGTGGTGCTCGCCGCGCTGGTTGAAGATGCGCACCGTGGCGCCATCGGCAATACCGCGCGCCGACGCGTCGGCCTCGTGGATCTCGAGCAACGGCTCGCCCTCGATCGCGCGCAGGCTGCGCACGTTGACGAAGGTGGAGTTGAGGAAGTTGCGCGCCGGCGGCGAGATCATGGCCAGGGGAAACGCGGTCGAACTGCCGGCCGGCTCGTAGTTCGGCAGGTGGTCGGGCAAGCCGTCCTGGCCCATCGCCGCCAGCCGCGCGCTGAAGAATTCGCAGCGTCCGGAGGGCGTCGGGAAGTTGCCTTCGGCATAGGGGGCATCGGGCAGCTTCAGCGTCGCGAAGCCCCGCGCCTGCAGCTCGCAGAAGTCGACCACGCCGGCGGCGAAGGCGCTGCGGCAGATCGTCTCGTCGTCGTCGCTGAAGCAGGGCTCGTCGAAGCCCATGCGCCGGGCCAGTTCGCGGAACACCCAGGTGTTGCTGCGGGCCTGGCCGCGCGGCGCGACGGCCGGCTGGTTCAACAGGATGTCGGTGTGGCCGTAGCTGGTGTGGATGTCCCAATGCTCGAGCTGCGTGGTGGCCGGCAGCACGTAGTCGGCATAGTCGGCGGTGTCGGTCTGGAACTGCTCGAGCACCACGGTGAACAGGTCCTCGCGCGCGAAGCCCGCTACCACCTTGCCCGATTCGGGCGCCACCGCCACCGGGTTGCTGTTGTAGACGATCAGGGCCTCGATCGGGTTCGCGCTGTCGGCCAGCGCATCGCCGATTGCGCTCATGTTGATGGTGCGCGGCCGGCGCCCCGCCAGCAGGTCGGGCCGCTGCAGGGCCGCGCGGTCGACGGGGAAAAGGCCCGAGCTGCTTAGCAGCAGGCCGCCTGCGCGCTCCCGCCAGGCGCCGACCAGCGCAGGCAGGCAGGCCAYGGCGCGCGCCGCGTTGCCGCCACCGCGCACGCGCTGCATGCCATAGTTGAGCCGGATCGCGGCCGGCCTGGTAGTGCCGTAAGCCTGCGCCAGCGACACGATCTGCGCCTCGGGCACGCCGCAGACCGCGGCTGCGCGAGCCGGCGGCCACTGGAGCGCGCGCTCGCGCAGCGGGCCCCAGCCGACGGTGTGGCGCTCGATGTAGTCGTGATCGAGCCAGTCGTGAACGATGAGTTCGTGCATCAGCGCCAGTGCCAGCGCGGCATCGGTGCCCGGCAGCAGCGCCACGTGCTCGTCGCACTTGTCGGCGGTCTCGGTCTTGCGCGGGTCGATGCACACCAGCCGCGCGCCAGCCCGCTTGGCTGCCTGGGCGTGGCGCCAGAAATGAAGGTTGCTCGCAATCGAGTTGCTGCCCCAGATCAGGATCAGCCTGGCTTCGGCGAAAAATTCGACCCGCATGCCCACCTTGCCACCCAACGTAAAACTTAAGGCTTCACCCCCAGCCGTCGAGCAGATCGTGCGGTCCAACAGCGACGCGCCGAGCTTGTGGAAAAAGCGACGGTCCATCGATTCGCCCTGCACGAGACCCATCGTTCCCGCATAGCTGTAGGGCACAATCTTCTCGGCGTTGTTACCTTTAAGTACATTTAGTCGCGCAGCGATGTCATCGAGCGCCGCGTCCCAGCTCACCGGCTCGAAGCACCCGCTGCCCTTGGGCCCGGAACGCTTCAAGGGCTGGACCAGGCGCTCGGCGTGGTCGTTGCGCTCGATGTAGCGCGAGACCTTGGTGCAGAGCACGCCGGCAGTGTGCCGATGCTCGGGGTTGCCCTGCAACTTGACGGCCACGCCGTCGTGCACGGTGGTCACGAAGGCACAGGTGTCGGGGCAGTCGTGAGGGCAGGCGCCGAGCACCTTGCGCACGGAGTGGGAGGGAGTGGGGGAAGTCATGATTCGAGCTGGGCGAAGACCAACCGGCGAGTCTAGTTTGTACACAGCGAACGCGCGCGAAGGGGTTTTCACGATGATGAACCGCAGGCACTTTTCCATCGCCACCGGCGCAGCGGCACTGGGAGCTTTCCAGTTCGCGCGGGCGCAGAGCGAGTCGCCGATCGTCCTCGGCCAGTCAGCGCCCTTCACCGGGCCGGCCGCCCAACTGGGCATCCAGTTCTACGATGGGGCCAAGCTCTTTCTCGACCAGCACAACGCGCAGCCGGGCCACCGCGCCGTGCAGATCAAGTTCCTGGACGACGGCTACGAGCCCGATCGCTGCGCCGCCAACACCCGGAAGCTGATCGATGACGATGCCTTCGCGCTGTTCGGCTACATCGGAACGCCGACCAGCCTGGCGGCGCTACCGCTGGCGGTGAACGCCAAGATCCCGTTCATCGCCCCCTTCACCGGTGCGATGGCGCTGCGCGAGCCGTTCCAGAAGAACGTCTTCCACCTGCGCGCCTCCTACAACGACGAGACGGCGCTGATCGTGAAGCAGCTCACCCACCTCGGCCTCAAGAAGATCGCGGTCTTCTATCAGAACGACGCCTACGGAAGGGCCGGCCTCGACGGCGTGACGCTGGCGCTGGGCCAGCTCGACCTGAAGCCGGCCGCGCTGGCCACGGTCGAGCGCAACTCGGTCAACGTGGCCACGGCTGTCCAGACCATCGCCGCCGCCAAGCCGGACGCTGTGGTCCAGGTCAGCGCCTACAAGTCCTGCGCGGCATTCATCCGCGAGGCGCGAAAAGCAGGCTATGGCGGCACCTTCTTCAACGTCTCCTTCGTCGGCACGCAGGCGCTGTCGGACGAGCTCGGCAAGGACGGCGCCGGCGTGGTCGTGACCCAGGTCGTGCCCTCGCCCTACAACGCGGCCAATGGGATCACGCGCGAGTTCAATGAAGCGCTGCGCAAGGGCGGCGGCAACACCAAGGCCAACTTCTCGAGCCTGGAGGGCTACCTGGCCGCCAAGGTGCTGGTCGAAGGCCTGCGCCGGGCGCCCGGCAAGGCGACGCGCGAAGGCTTGATCGCCGGCCTCGAGAGCATCGACCGGCAGCAGTTCGGCGGCTTCGAGGTGTCCTTCTCGCCGCGCAACCACGTGGCGTCGAAGTTCGTCGAGCTGTCAATGATCACCGGCGACGGCCGGATCCGCACCTGAACCTCAGGCCGCGCCGGCCAGCCCATCCACGGCCTGGAACATCGCCTGGCGCGCCTGGCTGATGATCTGACCGCGCCAGGCATCGGTATCGGTGTAGAAGGCCTCGAGCATCTTCGCGCGGATCGTCGCCGCGAGTTCGGGCGGCGCTTTGGGATGCTTGTGCAGCCAGTGGTCGGCCCGCAGCGCGCCGACCACCTCCATGACGGGCACGGTGCCGTATTCCAGCGCGATGCCGGTGTACTCGGCCTGCGGGCATTCCTCGTAAATCGAATTCCACATCAGGCCGGTCAGGAAGGCCGAGGTCGACGAACCGTCGTAGATCGAGGTCACCGGCGCGGCCGGCGTGCCCCACCATGCGTTGGCGCGCGCGTAGGCGTCCTTGTCGTCGCGGCAGGAGAAGATCCGCTCGCCGAGCCCGTTGGGGCCCAGGCCGGTGTGGAGATCGATCCAGGCCACCTGGCGCGCCGCCTGCACCTGCGTGCGCAGTACCTCGCGCAAGCTGAGATTGCTCCAGGTCGGCGCCTGGCCGCCGAAGAACAGGCCATCCTCGAACTGGTACTGGCCGCGGGTCACGGCCGCCTGGTAGGCGGCGGCGCCGTTCTTCTCGATCCAGGCCGCCATCGCGGCTTCGTTGGCCGCGGTCGGCGGCCACTGCGCGGGCAGCAGCAGCGCGTGCAGCTCTGCGTAGGCGGCGTTGACCGGCAGCGGTGCGGCGAAATCGAAGAAGTTGCGATTCAGGTCGCAGTTCTCGTGGGTCACGCGGCGACCATGCGAGAAGCCGTGCGGATTGGGCGTTGACCGGCAGCGGTGCGGCGAAATCGAAGAAGTTGCGATTCAGGTCGCAGTTCTCGTGGGTCACGCGGCGACCATGCGAGAAGCCGTGCGGATTG